>JADFYA010000112.1 GCA_015233285.1 Deltaproteobacteria bacterium
CCATCCATATGGGGCCGGCGGTGGTTATGCGCGGCCGTCAGGAGGCGGTGGATTATTACCAAATTCTGCTAAAAGAACTCGATGAGCGGATCGCCGCCGGGATCAGTTCAGTGCCGAATGAAAGACACCGCCTGTATTGGGACGGGATGCCCGTCTGGGGAAAGCTTAGGAGCATGGCCGAATTATTCACCGGCCTGGCCGCTTGCGTGGTCGCCTCGACTTATTGCAACAGTTGGATCTTCACCGCCTTCGATCCGGCGGAACCATTTGACAGCATGGCCCGGGCCTATACCGAGCTGTTTATCGTCAGGGATGAGCCGTACAAAGAGGCGTATATCAAGAAGTGCCATGAGTTCTTTAAATTTGAAGGCATCATTTTCCACGATGCCAAGACCTGCCCCAACAACTCCAATAACCGTTACGGCATGCCCCAACGGCTGACCGAAAAGCTAGGCATTCCCTGCTTGAGTATCAATGGAGATCTAAATGATCTGCGTTGTCTCTCGGAGGAGCAGACCAAGACCAATATTGAGGCGTTCATCGAACAATTGGAAGATTAATTATGGGCAAATCCTTTTATGGCGGCATTGATGTGGGCGCGTCCACGGCCAAGGCAGTCATCATCGATGCCGAGAAGAACATCTTGGGGATGGACGTGTGCCGTTCCGGATACGATTTTTCCGCCTCCGCCTCTCATGTCTGGCGGGCCGCCCTGGACCTGGCCGGAATCGATGAAGCAGACATCAAGAACATCATCTCCACCGGATATGGCCGGCGCAATATCGAGTTCGTCCACCAGACCAAGACGGAAATCAGTTGCCATGCCCGGGGATGCCGGCACCATTTCCCCTTTGCCATCACGGTCATTGATATCGGGGGCCAGGACAACAAAATCATTAAGCTGGATCAAGCCGGCCGAAGGTTGGGATTCAAGATGAACCGCAAGTGCGCCGCAGGGACGGGAGCCTTTTTAGAGGAAATTGCCTATCGACTGAATATCGACATAGGCTCCTTCGACGGTTTGGCCAGGCGCTCTACGGAAAAGGTCACCCTGGGGAGTTACTGCACGGTTTTTTCCGCCACCGAGGTTTTGGAAAAGATCCGGGCCGGCAAAAAGGTAGAGGACATCGTGAGCGGCCTGTTCACGTCGGTGATCAACCGCGTCTTGGAGATGGATTCATTAACGGACCAGGTGGTCTTAACCGGCGGCGTGGTGGCTCACAACCCCTTCATCGCCGAATTGCTGAGCAGCCAGATCAACCGGCCGGTGCTGGTCCCTCCCCATCCCCAAATAACCGGAGCCTTGGGTGCGGCTTTGCTGAGCCTGGACGAAAAAGACAAGAGTCAGATCTAATGAAGAGACGCTCTAACAGCGGCAGGTCCATGTTTCCCCAAAGTAGTTTTGACGGCTTTTGCCCGTGGCCCTGGTCAAGTCAACGTTTCTAGCTGATATTGACCTATGATATATGTTCAAACAGGTGAAAGACATGTTCAAAAGACGCCCCCTAATTGAAATCATGCGGATAATTAGAAGCAAACTGGCGCACCTGTCGGATTCCGGTTTTTTCTCTCCCCATTTCCTTGATCTGGACAAGTTGACTTACCAGCGTTTTAACGAAATTCAGTTATCGGAAAAGGAGTATGAACTCACCGAAGGACGAGCGGAGATATTGGAGCCAATCATCAAAGCGTTGGGCGAAATTGCGGAACTTCTGTATGTCCCCGAAAATGCCGCCGGCGATCTGCCTACGGATGAGGTCCGCATCCGGAACATGCTGGCCGCGAAACTGACCTACAAACGGGCCCTATACATGGTCAGGGTTGACCGGTTTTGCAACGCCGCCCTAACTGCTATCTATGCCGTTGATTATCTAAAAGATACTCTGCCGGAGGGGCCGGAGCGGCCCACGTGGATGGTCCAATCGGCCAAAACAGTTTCTGTCGGACTGCTGGAGGAAACCCTGAACTCTTACATGGTTCCGGGGAAGTACGTTTCTTCCGACTGCCATTCGTCCTGCGGTTACTGTCAGGACCCCTTGTCCACCGTGGCCAAGTATTGCGCCGATGCCTTAGAGGATATGGGCGCACCGGATGCGGTAGTTCGGGAGATCTGGACCACCGCGGCCGCCATGCTGGGGGCTTACGCCAAAAATTTAGGAGCAGACATAGAGCGCATGGATTTTAAGGACAAAGTGCCCAGAAAAGCCATGATCGCATATAAAATTATTCTGTTCAACAAAAAGACCGACCTGCCGGGGGTCTTGCCTCTGGTAGACTACTATTGCCAAAAACTTCGAACTTGTCAGGTCAACTATTTTACCAGCCAATATGACTGCTCATCCGAATCATATTACTATTACACATAGATATTTCGATGGCTCGGCCTGTTATGCCGATTTAGAGCATCGCGCCGCCCTGGGGGCCAATGCTGTTGAATTAAGGGTGCGACGTTAAGATTTCTCGCTTCGCTCGAAATGACAGGGAAGCGTCGCTTGGAATGACAGAGCAGTGGACTGTTAGAGAGACGATGTAAGTTTGTCATTCCGAACGAATGTAAGGAATCTTATAGCATCCGGAGATGGTCGCGCCGCACCTTTATTTCAACAGCATTGGCCCCAGATGTCCGGTTTATGAAAGAATGCTGAAATTAGACCTCGATCTAATTTATTTATCCTGTTATACAAATAAGATAACTGTCGCAACTGATTTGTCGGTTGATGTTTGCCGCCTTCGGCGATATATTTCCAGCAGTAAGCTGTTCCCGATCTTTGGCCAGGTCATTGACCGGTCAAGAACCGGTTGCAAATAACCGGCCGTAAAGCCGAATAAGACGATCGCGTCTCCAAGACACCTGACTGATCCCGATCATATTGATGCAGATGAGGAAATATGGACAAATTCTTCTATCCCAAAAGCGTTATGGTGGTGGGCGTATCCGAAGATCAAGGAAATATGGCCCGCAATATCGTCAGGAACTTGTTAGACTTCGAATATTATGGCCCGATCTACCCGGTCGGACCCAGAGGCGGGGTTTTCTGTGGACAAAATATCTACACTTCTATTGCGGAAGTCCCCGGAACTCCGGACCTGGCCGTGTTCCTCATCCCCGCCAAGGCTATTCCCGCGGCCTTTGAACAATGCGGCCGGAAGGGGATTCGCCACGCTATCATCGAATCGGGCGGCTTTTCCGAATTCTCGGAAGATAATCTCTCGCTGGAGCAAGAACTTCTCCAGGTGGCCGATAAATTCGGCATCAAATTTGTGGGGCCCAATTGCATCAGCATCATCAATACCGAAAACGGGTTGGCCCTACCCTTCGTGCGACTGGACAAGGAAATTATCACAAACGGCAAAATCTCGGTGATCGCCCAAAGCGGCGGAGTCATTGTCAGTTGCATCAATTTGTTTTCTTGCGAAAACCTGGGATTTAACAAGCTGATCAGCATTGGCAATAAATTAAACCTGAATGAAAACGACTACCTGGAATACCTGATCAAAGATCCCGGGACGGAGATAATCGGACTTTATTTAGAAAGCATCTCGGACGGACGGCGATTAATTGACCTGGCTTCCCGGACCACCAAGCCAATCGTCGTCTATAAGGCCAACATCGGAAAATCAAGTCAATCCATTGCTAAATTTCATACCTCGGCTATAGCCGGAGACGCCCGGGTGGCTGCAGCCGCGTTTCGTCAGGCCGGCATTTCCCAGGTGGAAAACCTCAGAGACTTCATCGCCTGTTTTAAAGTCTTTTCTCTGCCTCCCATGCAAGGTCCGGGGTTTGCTATCCTATCCCGGTCCGGGGGTCACGCGGTTATGGCTGCAGATGCCGCCGACCAATATGGCTTCAATCTGGTTCCCTTTACCGACCGTTTCTTGGACGAGGTCCAGAGCCATTTCCGGGCCAAAGTCATCCGCCCCACCAATCCCCTCGACTTGGGCGACTTGTTTGATTTTGAGACTTATATCAAGATTGTTGAGAACGTCCTGAAAGAGGACCATGTTCACGGCCTGCTGTTTCAACATGTTTACGTCAGTCGCCTGGAAACGGCCCAAACCCGAGACATGCTCAAAGTCATCAGCCAACTGGCCGACCGATACCACAAGCCCGTCGCTTTTTGTCTTTTTGCCGATGAAAAGGAAATGCCCGTAGTAAAAAACACCGCTGATTATCCCGTATTTAATGAGCCGGAGGAAGCCGTCAAGGCCCTGTCCGTTTCATGGGATCATTTTCGTTTCCTGAGTAAAAGAAAGGCACCGGGTCCGGCTGAGTTCAAATCCTATTCATCTCCAGCCACAAGCCGACATGAGAAGGAAGAGGAACGACCGGTGGCCATGAATGAGGTCATGACCCTGCTGGACAAGGCTGGGATCCGGGTCGCCCCAACAGTTACGACCACCACCCCGGACCAGGCGATCGCGGCTGCCGGGTCCATCGGCTTCCCGGTGGCGCTGAAGCTGGATGTGCCCGGATTGAGCCACAAGTCGGATCAAGGCGGCGTCATTCTGAATCTCCAGAATGACCGGGAACTACTTGAGGCCTGGCCGCGGATCAGCGTCCGCCTGGAAGACTTTCGGGCCGGAGGCGCGGCCAGAGGAATTATTGTCCAGCGGATGGTCCCGGGCGGAAAAGAAATAATTTTAGCCGGAAAGCGGGATGAAGTATTTGGTCCGGTCATCATGTTCGGCCTGGGTGGGGTATTGGTCGAGGTGATGGGGGAGGTCGTCTTTCGGGTAGCCCCCGTGTCTCGGGAAGAAGCCATAGAGATGATAAATGAAATTCGAGCGGGCAAGATACTGTCCGGCCTTCGTGGCGAATCCCCCGGTGACATTGACGCCCTGGCCGCGGCCATTACCGCCATGTCGGATATTATGCGTAATAATCCTGATATTTCAATTATAGAGATCAATCCGTTGGTCGTTTTGGCCAAAGGGGCCGGAGTGGCGGCGGTGGATGCCCGGATGATGGTCTTCTCCGGACCACATGCTTCCCGGAACCGGCCCGGAAACTAGAAGGCGGAGCATCATTCAACCTCAATTTATCGTTGCTTCCTTATTTTTAACTTTGGATTATAGGCTGACTCATTTCCGAGGAATTCCATACGGAGAAGGATGAGGAAAATGACATTCCGAAGCAGCATCAGGGCAGACTTTCCAATTTCCGCCGTCTTATACCCTTACGGGCAGATTGCCTGCTTTTTGATCTTTCTCGCTTTGGCCCTTGGTTGTACCGATAAGGATGGCCGCGGGAATCAATCTGCCGATGTCACCTTGACCGTGGCTTTCAACTCGGCCGAGGGCCTGCGGGAAGGCGATACCGTGTTGTTCGATGGCCTGCCGATAGGTCTGGTCAACCGGATAACATATAACAAGCAAGGCAAATTTGAGGTAACAGTCAGGATAAAGAATGAATTTAAGGCGGCTTTAATAGAATCAAGCCGATTCTACGTGGGTGATAACCCCGGTACGCCCGGCCAAAGAGCCCTCATCATGGCCAACCTGAACCAGGGAGGACGCCCGCTGGACACGGCCAAGGTAATTGAAGGCACTACCCAGTTATCCGTGATGATCGAAAAGGGACAGCGGGGGGTTACAGAGTTTCTTGATGTTTTTTCCAAGAAAATAACGTCCTTGACGGCCGATTTGGACAAACCGTCATCCGAGGAACAACTCAATAGATTATCTAAAGAAATTGACGCCGCGGCAGCTCAACTGGAAGATGAAGGCCAATCCTCCAAAGAATACTTCAGGGAACAAATACTCCCCAAGTTAGAAAAAGAACTAAACCGACTGAGACAACATCTCGAGAGCCTGGGCCGTGGGGCCGAACTCAAACCTTTGAACGAAAAAATGAACAATCTAAGGAAGAAACTTGGTTAATCCTATTTGTCAAACAACCGGTGAATAGTCGCCCCACCCTCGTCATCTCTGTCGGCTTTTTTCCCGCTCACCGAAAATCGTAAGCCGACTAGCCGGCATTTCCCCAATGAGGATAAGTCCCGTGGAAAATCAGACCGCCGTTACATCCACAAGCAAACCCAATACAAGGGTGAAGGTTGTTTTAAAGGTGACCGAAGGCCCTGAGATTGGGAAGATTTTTGAGTTCACTACGACCAACAACTTTCTGGCCGGCCGATCGCTCCACGCCCATTTACGTCTGGATCCCAAAGCAGATCCATACATTTCCAGAAACCATTTTTTTCTGGAGATATGGCCGCCCCGGTGCCGGATAACCGATTTGGGAAGCACCAACGGAACCTTTGTCAATGATGAACGCGTCACCCAAAAGGAGCTTTCTTCGGGAGACATTATCAAGATCGGTAGAACCACCATTTTTTTCGACATCGTCCAAAACACTGAACCGGAACCCTCTCAACTCATCTGCGCTATTTGCCGCCGCAATGTGATAGATGAGGTCGCAGGTCAAAATACTGAAGACTTAAAATATGTAGTTTACATCTGCAACCGCTGCAAGGCCAAAGAGGATCAGGAAAGAACCCTGGCCATGTCGCGGGCCACGGGTCAATACAACTGCTCTGTTTGCCAGACCGATGTGTCCGACCTGGCGGTTATGGACGGCCGGGCCGAAGAATTGAAAGAAGTGGCCAAATACCTCTGTCCTACCTGTTCGGGCGCGATGCCGGCTGCTCCAGGAGACAAACCTTCGGCCGCCCCGTATCGGATTATGTCCAAAATTGGTAGTGGTGGTATAGGTCAGGTTTATAAAGCCGTGCATCAGGCCACAGGCCGACTGGTTGCCCTGAAATGGATCTATCCCCACGTGTATAAAGACACTGCCGGCGTTAAACTGTTTGAACAGGAACTGGCTGTTCAAGGACGGTGTGTGAGTCCTCACCTGGCGAGGTTCTACGACCAGGGCGCCTCACCGGCCGGGTATTATTTCGCCTCGGAATTTCTGTCCGGAGGCAGCACCGAAGGCCTGGTTGTAGACCGATACCAGGGAGGCTTGGACCCAGCTCTGGCCACAGGCATCATATGCCAGGCCCTCAAAGGACTTCGTGATCTCCATCGGGAAGGCTTCCTTCATTTAAACCTCAAACCGTCCAACATCCTCCTTGACCGGCCTTTGGGCGAAAAGGGACTGACCGTTAAGATAAGCGATTATGGATTGGCCGTTCCTTATGAGATGGCTGGTAATTCAACCATTTATAAAGAAGGCGAATATCCTGGGACCGTCCTCTTCCGACCGCCGGAACAGATTTTGAAACCTCAGGACGTCAACGAGGCCACGGATGTCTACTCCATGGCTGTCTGTCTGTACTATTTACTTACCGGAAAATACCCGGTGGCCTACCCCAGCCCCCTGGACCTGGTTCAATCCGCCGAAGAAATCACACCACAGCGGCAACCACTGGAGATAGTCATAGACGATCCGCCTATTCCGATTCTCCAACATTGTCCCGAGATGCTCGACACCCTGGCCGCGGTGGTAGATAAAGCCGTGTCTAAGGAGATTAAGAAGAGATATAAATCTGCCGATGAACTTCGGGACGATTTGGAGACGAGCATGGGCATGGAGAGTTGGCGGCTTTAGCGTTTCTCTGCGCCGGGCCGGCCAGTCTAACCGCGGCTTCCGAAGAGAGCCGTAATCAGAGAGTTGATGCGTTGATTGGCTCGGCCCACAACCCCCGCCGGAGTAAGCGTTTCCAGGTGCCGGAGGATTTGAGCTTCATCTTTGGCCTCCTCCTCACTCACCCGGATTACCGTCACTTTGAGCCGCCCGCTCTTCTTAAGTAACCACACTTGATTTATAAAATCGTTCTGAATCTTGATATATGAGTCGTAGAGCAGGCTCTCAGAGCCTTGGGAAAACTCCGAAGGCAAAGTCAAAAGCAAAAGCTCCCCGCCGCTTTGCCCAAACTTGATCAGGTCATCCCGCGGAAAATTCACCTTTTCCGGACAATCCTCCTGGTCGTCGACCATATCAGATAGAATCATTACTTTCCCCCGGAAATTCTCCTTTAGAGCCTCCTGGATGGCCAGATTGAGGGGAGTTCTGGTATCTCTGCCGGTAACCCGCTTGACCGCATTTAATGGCCGTTCTATTTGTTCTGTGAAATCCGTAGGATTAGTTGGAACGTTTTTGGTCGGGATGACTGAGGTGACCTGGCGGCAATGCCCTCCAAAATCCCAAACCGCCACCCGGTCTCCCTGATACATAAACACCTTTAGACGCTGAGTTAACGCCGCCTTGAGATGAGACAACGTCCGTTCGGAAATAGAGGCCGATTTATCCAACATGAACCGTGTATTAAAATGGTCACCACTAAAGAGGCTTTTTAGCTCGCAACTAAACAAAGGGTTGAAGCTGAACTGGGCGACGAAAAATACTATCACCAGTGTCGAGCCGAGGACTAGAAGACGCGCTAAACGACTCGTCTTGAACACAGTCCATAGCCCTCGCTTCCGCTGTTGCCTGGCCAGAAGCTGCAACAAGGGATCTTCGGGAAAGGACAACCGAGACTGACGCATGGAGGTTTCGATAAGATGGCTTTGGGTAAGCAGGTCTAAGATCAGGTTGGAAAATTTGATGTTTTCGGCCGAGGCCAGAAAATAAGAAATCCTCTTCTTTTGAGTTTCATCCGGAGGATGTTTGGCCAACATGCCAACCAGTTTTCGGGCAATGGCCAGGGCTTGCTGCCTATCGACGGGATGTCGCAACAGGGGATTTTCGTCTTTATGTTCTTCATCTAATAAGTTTGGAAATTCAACATATTGAACAATTAATCCCCGCATTTTCTTGAGCAACTTCAGTAAGTCGGCCTTAGTCTCTAGGGAAAGCGATGAATCCTTTTTGAGATAGGATTGAGCTTCGGCCGAAAGACCGTTAAAGGCGTCCAGGTCTAAGACCTCATTTTCCCAAAAGGCCGATATATCTTTTTGGACCTGGCTGGGCAAATAGGATAGAAGCTGGCGGTCGGATATGGTGATTTCCTGGGCCAGCGCATTATGTAAGGCGTGATGTCTTGTGATTGGAGACATTGTGGTCGCCCGGAATTGGAATCTTGCATTCTTCGTTCAATTGGTTAAAGAGCATCGCCTTGATGCGTTTTGCTCTTTCTTAAATTTGGTAAAATTCGGCCTCGGACGACCTGGACGTTTTCCATTAGAAATGCGTTAATGCAGGTTTTCCAATCGGAAAGACATTGAAACCCATTTTAAAGAGCCGATGATGGTCAAGAATATTCCGACCGTCAAAAATAAAAGCCGGCTTGGTCATTGAACTAAAAATTCTCTCAAAATCCAACTCCTTGTAAATGCCCCATTCGGTAATTACGGCGACCGCTTCGCAACCGGCGATAGCCTCGTAAGGATCAGCCACAAAATCTATTTGTCCCTCGGTTCCCTGCAGATCAAATTTAGCATTTTCTAAAGCCGCGGGGTCGGTTATAACCAGGTTCACCCTTTCATTCAGGAGCTTTTTGGTTATAAACAATGCGGGGCTTTCCCTCGTGTCGCCGGTGTCGGCTTTGAAGGCGAACCCCAGAAGGCATATTCGCTTCCCGGCCAAAGTATTGAACATGGCCTTAAGCATATTCATGACAAAACGGCCTTTCTGGTAATTGTTTATATCGACGAC
>JADFYA010000113.1:0-6310 GCA_015233285.1 Deltaproteobacteria bacterium
AGGCCATGGACACCCAGGGCAAGATAACCCAAGTAGTTTGGGGAATTGAGGATTTCAGATATCGTTTCGGCCGGGCGCCGGAGGGAATGTGGCTGGCCGAGACGGCGGTGGATAACGCGACCTTAAAAGTTTTGGCCGGGGCAGGAATTACCTACACCATCCTGGCCCCGTACCAGGCCCGCCGGGTGCGGCGGTTGGGTTCCACCGTCTGGGAAGACGTTTCCAATGGTTCGGTGGATATCTCCAGACCTTTCTTATGCCGGTTGGGAGACGGGAAGGTAATCAATATCTTCTTTTATCATGGAGGTATTTCCCGAGATGTGGCCTTTAACCGTCTGCTGGAATCGGGTGGTAGTTATTTAGGCCGGATGATGGAATATTTCGCCCCGATGCAAGGTAAGGGCCCGGCCTTGCTCTGCCTGGCCACAGACGGGGAGACCTATGGTCACCATCACAAGTTCGGTGAGATGGCCTTGGCCTATGCCATTCATTTAGCTCTGAAGAATAAGGAACTGACCCTGACCAACTTCGGCCAATTTCTAGCCAAGTTTCCGCCCCAATATGAAGTGGAAATAGAGGAGAACACCTCCTGGAGTTGCGCCCACGGCCTGGGACGCTGGTCGGAAGATTGCGGCTGTAAGTTCAATGGACAATATCATCAGAAGTGGCGGCGGCCCCTCAGGGAGGCCATGGATTGGTTGAAAAGAAGATTGGATACCATTTTTGAACAGGAGGGCCGCAAATATTTTCGAGATCCCTGGAAGGTCCGAAATGAATACATAGCTTGTTTGCTCACTCCGTCAAGATCAGTTCAAACCACTTTTCTCAATCGAGTCACGGGCGAGAATCTAACCGAAGTCGATTTCACCGCGGCCCTGTCTCTCCTCGAGATGCAACGGTACGCCATGTATATGTACACCAGTTGCGGATGGTTTTTTGACGACATCGCCGGGCTTGAGTCATCCCAGGTGATCGCGTATGCCGACCGGGCCATTGATCTGGCCGAGGGCTTTGGGGCCAAAGGGCTTCGAGAGGAATTTTTGGCCGGCCTGGCCCAGGCGCCGTCTAATGATCCTGCCTACGGAACTGGACGGGATGTTTATGAAAAACTGGTTAACCCCCATCGCGTCGATCCTGAAGATGTAGCCGGCCAGTTTGCCATTGAGTCGGTTTTGGAGGGCCTGGGCAATGGTGATCGGCTATACTGTTTTGACATAAAAAAAGAAGAAAATACGCGGCGGGAAAACGCCGGGGCGGTTCTATCCTTGGGGCAGGTGACCATAACCGATCGCCGGACCATCGACAAACACCGACTCTTGTACGCCGCCGTTTATCAGGGCGGCCATGACATAACCTGCCATACTTGCCGGGTAACACCGGAAAAGCAGGTTAAAGCCTTAAAAGATTCCCTTGTTGAGCCTTTTAAGACTTTGTCCTTCAGTGTCTTGGAAGACCGGATGGTGGCTTTTTTCAAGACTCCGGTCATGTCTCTGGGCCGGATGCCCATCGGACCAAGACGAAGAGCGATGCTCAAAATCGCCCTGCAAGACTTTAATGAACTTAAAGAAACATTCCGCCAACTCTATATCCAGAACAAAGACTTGATGGCGTTTCTCAAAAACCTGGATGTCCCCGTTCCTGAATATTTTATTTCTATTGCCGGGGCTGTTTATGTCGACGATTTGGTATACCGCCTGAATGAACTCATGATGGCTCCCAAGGGGACGGGCCGGCTGGACTGGACTAATATCGAGGCGGCCTATGAAGAATTGAAACTTTGGGGACCGGGGAGACATCTCTTCAGATTGGGCAAGAGCCTTACCGAGGTCTGCGAAAGGTGTGTGGAAGACTTGACCCCCCCGCTCGATCCGGCCATGGTGGAAGATATCCATCGGGTGTTGGATTTGGCCGGAGGACTTAATGTGGAACTTAACTATTGGCGGATTCAAAATTTTTATCGCCGGGCGATGATCAGATTGGGCAAGACTGATGAGGTAATCGAGCCGATTTCGACATCACCCGAGGCAGATAGGACTTTTTCCGGATTAGGCCACAGGTTGGGTTTTTTGCTGGATGATGAAAAGGAATAATGATGAATATTGTTCAGGTGACGCCTGAATACTGGCCTTTTGTGAAGACCGGTGGTTTGGCCGATGTGGTGGATGGCCTCAGCCTGGAATTGTCCCGCCGCGGACATCAGGTTACGGTTATCCTGCCCTATTATCGGTATCATATTGACACTACGCCTCATCCGGTCCAAACCGCGGTGGAATGTCTCGGCGTCCCCATGGGCTCGACCGAAGACTGGTGCTCCGTATTGTGGGCCGAGCGGGTAAGCGGACTGAATGTTTACTTTATTGAGCATGATATTTATTTCGGCCGGCCGGGGATCTACCATGAATACTGGGCGGAGTATCCCGATAATGCTCAGCGGTTTATTTTCTTTTCCCGGGCTGCGTTGCAGTTGATTAAGGCGCTGCATTTGGAACCGGATATCATTCATTGCAATGACTGGCAGACAGGTTTTGTGCCGGTATTTTTAAAGACCCATTATCTGCACGACGACACCTTTAGGAACGCCGCCTCGATCATGACCATTCATAATATGGGCTACCAGGGGATTTTTCATAAGAGTAATCTTTATTGGACCCAGTTGGGGTGGGACCGTTTCACTCCGATAGATTTGGAGTATTACGATTGCCTTAATTTTCTTAAAGCCGGACTGGTCTATGCCGACTTGATCACCACGGTCAGTAAGAAGTATGGAACCGAGATTCAAACCCCTGAGTTCGGCTACTTGCTGGACGGTCTGTTAAGGGAGCGCAGCCGGGATATCTACGGGGTGACGAATGGGGTTGATTATGATGACTGGAACCCGGAGATTGATCCCTATATCCCGCAGAAGTATTCGGCTGAAGACCTGACCGGCAAGGCCGTGTGCAAGGCCGCTCTCCAAGAATGTTTTGGGTTGCCCGTAAATCCCGACGTCCCCTTGATCGGAATGGTCTCCCGCCTGGTTTATCAGAAAGGCACGGATGTGCTGATGGCCGTGATGGACCGGTTGCTGAAGCTGGATATCCAGTTGGCCGTTATCGGAACCGGAGAACCCCGGTATGAACGCGATATGAATTTTTTCTCGGCCGTTTATCCCGAAAAGCTTGGCGTTAAGATGATCTATGACAATTGCGTAGCCCATTTGGTCGAGGCCGGGTCGGATATGTTCTTGATGCCGTCACGCTACGAGCCTTGCGGCCTGAACCAGATCTACAGCCTCCGATATGGGACCTTGCCGATTGTCCGGGCCACCGGCGGACTGGATGACACCGTGGAAAATTATGATCCCATGACCGGCGCCGGGTGGGGGTTCAAATTCTACGACCTGACTCCCGACGCCATCTACAACACCGTTGTCTGGGCATTATCCGTGTACAAAGAAGATAAGGCTGTCTGGCGGAACTTGATGCTGACCGCCATGGCCGGGCAGTACGCCTGGGACCGGGCAGCCGCGACCTATGAACGGATTTACCGGCTGGCCAAAGAAAAACGATTCCCGTCAATTCCGGCTTGAGCTATTTTCTGCCGGAGCTAACCACCGAGCAGGTAAATTAGTTGCGCCAAACTAATCCTCAGGAGGATATTCATGGAATACACCGAGATTCTCTTTTCCACGACCGGCCCCATCGGCTGTCTGACCTTAAATAATCCCTCTAAAATAAACGCCCTGTCCTTGACCATGATCGGGGAGATGACCGACGCCCTATCCCGTGTGGCCGCGGATGAGTCGGTCAAGGTGGTGATCATTAAGGCGGCGGGTAAGCACTTCTGCGCCGGTCATTATCTGGTGGAGATGATTGACCACGGAGTCAAGGAATACCAGGCTATTTTTGATAACTGCACCGAAATGATGCAACTCATCCATGATATCCCCCAGCCGGTTATTGCCCAGGTTCACGGCATCGCCACTGCGGCCGGGTGCCAGTTGGTGGCCGCCTGCGACCTGGCCGTGGCTGAAGAAGGGGCCAGATTCGCCACCCCCGGCGTCAAGATCGGCGTATTCTGCACCAGTCCCATGGTGGCTCTGACACGGGCCATCGGCCGAAAAGCGGCCATGGAGATGCTCCTGACCGGCCGGTATGTCTCCGCCTCCGAAGCTAAGGACCTGGGCCTGATCAACCGGGTCGTCTCCTCCGATGACCTGACCAAGGCCACCGAAGAACTGGCCGAGCAGATCGCCGTGTCCAGCCGGATGGTCATCGCCATCGGTAAGCGGGCCTTCTACGCCCAGGTGGACCAGCCCGACATCAAAGCCTATGAGGTGGCCAAACCGACCATGGTCATGAACCTCCTGACCGAAGACGCCCAGCACGGGATCAAGTCTTTCCTGGAGAAGAAGGCGCCGGACTGGCGGGATCGTTAAGAAATCCCTGAGCCACCTCCTTTCGTGGCATGTAATATTTTGGACGGTTACAATTGACTCTTTGGCGTGCGTGTCCTTCCCCAGGGTGGCACTTCGTTGACCCTGGGCTAGATTGGGTAACCCCTCCGGGGTATTAAGACGGTGGCCTGGTCAATGGTGTGCCTATCCCCGGCTGGGAATCTTCAAAAGGGAGGCGACCGGGAGTATTGCGGCCGTGCCGCGTTGGTTTGGGTACGGCAGCCCGGTCTACTCCACGTAGTTTTGGCCGGATTGTGGTTGGAGGTGTTGGGGAAGGAGTGATTGAGGATCGGTTTTGAAGGGTAATTGGGAATCGGTGGGGGTGATTGACTATCGCGTCCAATTTTCCAGCCGGAAGTCCGGACGCATTTCTTTGATTGTTTCAAATATTTCATCATTACTGACAAAAATGGCGTTCTCGGCAATGGCGCTGCCGGCAAGCATCAAGTCGATGCTTTTTCGTTCCAAATGTTTTTTCAAGTCTTTCTTTTTTGTTATCACTTTTTCTAATATTTTGCGATACTCATCCTTTAATTTTCCAAATTCTTTCGCTCCGGCGATTGATAAAGGGAGTATCGGGAATTTTTTTAAAAGAATACTGCAAGCTTTTTCTAATCTCTCAACAAGATCGGCATCGTTGGCGCTTTCTGCTTTGGCCATACCATAATAATGTTCATAAATCGTCAAGATTGAAACCACAACTTCATCTTCTTCAGCAACAGATGTAAGATTTTTCTTTATCGCATCCCGAAAGGGAGATTTAGCGTCGTATAAATATGAAATTATATTGGAATCAAGAAGATATTTTCTCATTTTCGCTCAAAAGAAAAATTGTCCCGGAATTCTCTAAAGAGTTTATTTACCTCTTCTGATCTGCCTTCTAAAACATTTGCCGCAGCCAATTCTTCAGCCACCTGGGCCCATCGGCCTTTCTTTTCCGCAACTTCATCCCCGGCTTCAATTTTCTCCCCCGGTGTCTCACCAAGTTCTATCACTACCCGGATAGACGTGTCCGGCGGTAGGTTTAGGCTGCTTATTTTGTTTGGGAAGTCTCTGATCGTGGTTTGCAGTTCCATGCCCGTGTCCTTTGGCTGATGATTTCATTAATTCCAGCGTTCCTTGAGATCGGCTAAAGTATATTCGGGTTCGTCGTCATCTTCCATGCCCCGCATAGCCAGTTGCAACGAAATTACGCTTTCCTCTATGGAGTCTCTCGCTTCTTCGCTGTGCACTTTGCCCGCATCTTTCTCGACTACCTCGAAGGTAATGTTAAAAATTTGATCTGGAAAGAAACCAAATTTTTCCAGCAAGCCGGCGGGGAACTCGCTTCCTTTGACTTGCTCGAAGGTCTTGGTCGGCATGTTCATAACCTCTGGCAGGTGACAGCAAATGAATCAATCTCCTTTAAATCATAACACAACCGGCGGAAAAATGAAACAAAATATTCCTGTCAAGGGCTAGCTTGTTTGACCACCTTCAGGACCGGATAACTTGGCCGTTTTTGATTTTTGCTCGGCTGAGAGTGTCGACCGGCTCTTTATGACTAAGAGGCCCTTTATCTATGCGGTAATAAGAAGTCCAAGGTCAATTCTCATCGACGTGATTCTGCAGCGTTTGGTGAACCAGCTATTAGACGCTCAATCTCCACCAAAGCTTGCAATACTTGCTGTGAAACGTCTTGTACGAATTGAACCTGAGCATCTGTTACTGGCTCACCGTGAATAGCCGGAGAGCAAACGGAGTATATCGCTTTGATGGCGTTAGCTATTTTCGGATGTAGCAATTCCTGCTCAACTAATAGCTTTGTTAGCCGACTTATACCCAAGGGCGTCCTGTTTAAGGGCTCTGAAAACTTGGCAATACCTCGCAGCTTTG
>JADFYA010000113.1:6360-9463 GCA_015233285.1 Deltaproteobacteria bacterium
TTACCGCTTTGTCTTGGCGTCTCGAATCCTTGTTCCTCTAGGGCCTGCGAGACAGCCTTATTTATTCTGTTTTCGAGCTCCGGTAGCTGATCGTCGGCAGGAGATGGTGGAATGGTCACACTCACGTTGCTGCTGGTATTTATCGTGGTCTGTATTTCTGCCTTGAAGATGCTCAGCTGAGTAGATAGCTGTTTTTGGAAATCATCGATGGCTTGTTTGAACTTGAGCCCAAAAAAAGACACTTCCTGAAAAATGGGCGCCAGAAGAAGGGCTACAAGAACAATGAAGATGAAAACATCTATCAGGGCTGGGTGCCCGGCCACGATCGCTGGAACACGCTTGTAGAACAACCAAGCCGTGAGTCCGCTGATGAGAAGCCACCAGATAAACCTAAACCATGAAGGCAGTTTCATACCTTTCTCCGTCGGATGAAAAGCTAATCTGTAAACAGCGACCATGAAAGACTTCGGAGTCCCGCCAAACGCTCATGCGGTTGCTCGTCAGGTTAAGCGCGTTAAGGTATGCACTAATTCCGGTTCCGACGAAGTAACATCAATCGGCATCCCTTCTTTTTCGGCTGCTTCAAAATAACCGGCTATAGCCTCACGGGTGTTTTGTAACGCCTCTTCTCTGGTCTCGCCAAACGTAGACAGGTAATTCAAGCCGGGGACATAGGTGACCCATAAATTATCTGTTTTATCAAATTCCAATAGTACCTTAAAGTGATGACGAGCCATGACGAAACCTCATGAAACAAAAAAGTAGATAATAAATACCACCAATAAAGACATCATAGATTAGCATATTTTGAATTCCAAAGCAATCAAATTCTAAAGCAATTGTAATTTTGAGAATCAGCCGGGAAGCCTGATCTACCAAATCTAATCAAGCCAAGCCTGCATTCAATTTTGAACGAACCCCACCCAACCTGCCTCCTGCCATGTCTCACAAACCCAACAGCTCCCCGCGCAAATAATGCCCGAAAATTTTATACCGTGTGCTTGATTTTTCGGATCCAGTCTGTATGATGGGAACCAATGGATGATCGGTTGAGCGGTAGGCTGCCACATCCAGGACACGAGGGAGGCCGGTCGAGTTTCACCTGAGGCATGATGAGAGGAGGCCGCGGTATGGTGCGGAAGACAATTTTATTGGCCATGACCATGGTCTTGATGACCGGCTACTGGGTGGCCCTGTCCTCGGACGTCTCCGAAGAATTGAAGACAACGGTGGTCCGGGCGGAAGACGCCGGGACTTTGATTATTCCATCTCTCAAGGGTGGCGACCCTGCTCCTGAGAAGCTTAACGTCCGGGGAATAATCGCTTTCCCGGCGAATAAGAGTAAGGTATTGACCTTGCTGGCCAAGAGCCTGGCCGTGGCCAAGAATAACCTCATGATTGCCGGCGAAACCGCCAGGGGGGAAGCCGAAGGTTTGGCCGGGCGTCAGATTATCGTCAAATTTGCCGCGCCTCAGCGGAATTCGGCGAACGAATTGCAAGGATATGTTTTTATCGACGGGCAGGATTATGGACTCAGCCTGATCGAACGGGGCCTGGCCGTGGCCGACCCCCAAGACACTGATCATCCCAATGCCGACAGGTATACCAGGGCCCAAGAAAGAGCCGCGGCAAATAAGGCCGGCGTGTGGGGGATGTAGATTTATACCTCGAATGGTCATAATTGTCCCTTTTCGAGATGATGTTGCATGTTTCTTGTTACATGTTGCATTTTTGTTCAACGAATGCCGGTAACGAGCACCAGAAACCGATGCTTCCAGGGCCGTTAATAAGGCTGTGCAGATTCATCCGGATATCAATTGGATGAAGAAAACGTAACCACGCCAACGAACACAAAATAGAACGGAGATTCTTGAGCAGTTGACCATGGTGTTAACTTTTGTGAACACGGTGTTCAGGAAAATAACACTGTGAGGCAAAAAAGTGACGAGATGTGTCATTTTCTACCTATCCGAGGAGATCAAAACGTGTCTGGGTTCGGCTGTCCTTGTCTTAATCTATTGATCTTAATTGTTAAATTTTTGTAATGTCAAACCGTTCATGTCCGGCATCAGAATTGCATTCTATAAAGGTAAACGGAGACGCAAAAGTCCTTACCCCTGTAACCAGATAAACAATACTTCATACTCCAGCTAAAGTTCTTGCTCCCCAGTGTCGATAATATAATCAAACATCAAAACCTTATTCAGAAACACCGGCTGAAGCCCTGTTTGATCTGCAACCACCTTTTCTCTGAGGACGACATCTTGATTTACATTTATTGCTCACTGAAAACTAATGCGCCAAACAAAGACGGCCCCAGCTACTGAGTGACCTATTTTCCCTACAGAAGCCATGGGTGGTCTGCCCGTGGCTTTTTGTTTTGGCTCCGACTGCTTTGACCGGGCCGGGAAAACTGCATCAATCCAGTTCCGATTGACTGACAACAGATGGGAGCAACGACATGAACCGCTTACGAATGATGTGCCAACACTATCTGAACCCGCTGACCTTGTATTGCCGTTTGATCGGCATCGGTCTGGCCCGTGATTGTTCTTTGAACATATGCAGAAAATATGAACAATCTCTTTTTAAACTTTTAAAACCGGCCATCTTCTAAAATCATCTCCAGGCCGACCGTGAAGGGCCTTGACCCGATAACCTGGAGACCCTGATCTCGGGCTGAATTCCGGTCAGCTTATACTCATACCTTTCCGCTGCTCCTTGAAAAATCCATAACCATATTATTCCAGGCTCCCGAACAAGCACCGTCGGTCAAAAAAACCGGCGGAGTAAGGGACGGGTGCCTCTCTGGTTGCATGTTACAGGTTGCTCGTTGCTTGTTTCTTGTTACTTGTTTCAAGGACACAACCGGTTATTAAGAATAAACCAGTAACCTGTATCAAACTACCAGTGACCGGTATCGAGCAACGAATAACATGCAACGAGTAACATGCAACGCAATGTCATTGACTTAAGCGACGAACAATCGTGCCAACTTTTTTAAAATAGACCATTCCGAATAAGCCCCAACGGGGCGCTCTATGTTAGCCCAGGGCAACGCCCTGGGAAATACGGCAGGTTACGTGTCAGCAGAATGGTCAGG
>JADFYA010000114.1 GCA_015233285.1 Deltaproteobacteria bacterium
GTAACCGGGAAACCCCCGTTGTCCGGGCCGTCAAGACGGCTGGGCCGGCAGTAGTCAATATCAGTACCGAGACAGTGGTCAAGCCCGGCCCCAGCCCTTTTTCCGGTTTGCATAATGATCCTCTTTTTGAACGCTTCTTTCGTGACTTCTTTGAACCCAGCCGTCAATATACCATGACCAGCCTGGGGTCCGGAGTGATTGTCGACGGCAAGAAAGGATTTGTGCTGACCAATTATCACGTGGTGGTCCGGGCCACTAAAATTACGGTGGCCTTGGGTGAAGATCGGACACTGGAAGCCACAGTGGTCGGGGTCGATCCCGACACGGATCTGGCGGTATTAAAGATCAACTCACCCAAGCCTCTCCCTTCGATTGCCATGGGTAACTCCGATGACTTGATGATCGGTGAAACCGCGATTGCCATTGGCAACCCCTTCGGGTTGTCCCACACGGTGACCGTAGGCGTGATCAGCGCCCTCCACCGTTCATTCAGGACGGGAGACCGGACCTATCATGATTTTATCCAAACGGACGCCTCAATCAACCCCGGAAACAGCGGTGGTCCGTTGCTGAATATCGATGGCGAGCTGGTTGGGGTGACTACGGCGATTTATTCCCAGGCGGAAGGCATCGGCTTTGCCATTCCGATCAACAAAGCCCGGAGGATCACCAAGGATCTGATCGCCTATGGGGAGGTCCATGATGCCTGGTTAGGAGTGAATGTCCAGGACCTGACCGAGCGGTTGGGGCATAGCCTGGGGACGTCTACGACCACGGGGGCATTGGTCTCGGAAGTGATGGACGGCAGCCCGGCCCAGTCCGGGGGGTTGAACCGGGGTGACGTGATTGTCGAGATCAATGGCCGGGCGGTTAAGTCTGCGGAGGATTACTACGAGCTAATCCGAAGTTTTGGTCCGGGCGACAGTGTCACCTTCACCTATTACCGCGGCAATGAAAAACGGCGGGTTGACATAAAGGCGAAAGAATTCCCCTCAGACATGGCCATGAACCGGCTCCGGGACAGGTTAGGGGTGGCCGTGTCCAATATTGACCGGGACCAGATCCGGCGATATCGGTTGAAGACCGACGAGGGCGTAGTCATCACCTCGATTAAACCTAATTCCCAGGCGGCTGAGGTTGGGTTTCACCCCGGCGATGTGATCGTCCGGATAGATGCCAAAGATGTCAACAACCTGGAAGAATTGACGGCGACCATGAAGAAACGCCGGCAACGCGGCCCGGCCACCCTGGTCGTCATTCGGAATGATACGGCCTACTACGTCCGGGTGGAATTGTAGGGTTCTTACCAAGTCATATTTATATTTTGAACCGGCATAATCGTCGCTTTTGACAAAGCCTGTTGTTGCGGGATTAAATTCTGTCCCAGGTCGGCGAAAGGCCATCCTCCGGCCAGACCATAGGAGATGGCTGACGAGGAACTGATAACCGGCGGGATGTTAAACAGATTATCCGAATTACCTTAGCCCTCTTGGATCTTTTCCGGGAGGGCTAACTGATTTTTCACCATAAGTTTACTTCCCAAAACAGAACAAATAACGGGATAGAAATAACTGCATTCTCCTATCGTGATCGACCTGATTGAAGCTGGTTTTTACCTTGACAATTGAACCATGACCGAATAAATTACAAGGATGTAGATCTGATATCTCCATCCTATCCATTCGGAATAGAGATGATCGCTTCTGCGGTAATTATATCATAATTTTCGAGCACCAAATATTCCCCCCATTCTTAACCTACGACAATTTTCTTTATATCTTTGGTTATTGCCTTACAACTGGTTGCCGGAATATGAAATTCCGTATCACTATATTTCTGCCTAACAAATAAAGTTAACCGGCTAGGCTGACCGTTCGTTCTAATTCAAATGCAGCTACAACGTATCATAATGCTCACTCGATTGGTGTAATAGGGCCTTTTTCGCAGTAAGGAGGAAGACGATGCCTGGGAAAAATCGTGGTCCAAGCCGAAGTAGAGATTTGCGCAGGTTGGCGGAGGAGGCACTGCGAGAAGTCCCCTTTCCTGATTTAGAGACGCTGTCGCCCGATACCATAAAACAGTTGCTCCGCGAACTGCGGGTACATCAGATAGAGTTGGAGATGCAAAATGAGCAATTGCGCCAAACTCAGATCGAATTGGAGGACTCTCAGACCCGGTACTTTGACCTGTACGATCTGGCTCCGGTCGGATATTTTACGGTAAGTGAAAAAGGGTTGATCCTGGAGTCCAATCTCAAGGGCGCCGACTTGTTTGGCCTGCTCAAAAACGAACTGACCAACCAGCCGTTAAGCCGCTTTATTCTCCCTGAAGATCAGAGCGTCTATTACCATCATCACCGGAAGCTTTTCGAGTTGGGTGCGCCACAGGTATGCGAGCTGCGGATGGTCCACCGGGGTGTTACACATTTTTGGGCGCGGCTGGAGGCAACCGTGGCCCAAGATTCTGAAACGGGCACATCTGTGGTCCGCTCCGTGATCAGAGACGTCACCGAACGCAAGCAGATGGAAGAAAGATTGCTTAAAAGCGAAGAACGCTATAAAAAGATAATCAATGCCGTAACTGCATGTACCTATTCAGTAAAAGTAATCGATGGCCGTCCGGTGTCAACCGAACACAGCCCTGCATGTCTTGCAGTCACGGGGTACGTTCAAGATGATTTCAGCTCTGATCTAAATTTATGGCATTGTATGATCCACCCGGATGATAGGGCAATGGTTGAAGACGCTCTTTCAAAAATGTATGCCGGAGACCAAATACCCTATTTAGAGTACCGCCTGACAAAGAAGGATCGGTCCGTGATATGGATTAGAGACACCATTGTTCCATTTTATGATGACCTAGGAAATCTAGTTCAATACGACGGTTTGGTGGAAGATATCTCCGAACGTAAACACCATGAAACCTCGGTAAGTTCAATCACTGATGAACTGAATACGATATTTAACTCTGTTTCGGCCGGCATCTGGTACAAAGATACTAAGAATAATGTCCTTAGAATTAATAAACATGGGGCCGACAGTATTGGTTTACGAGTTGAGGATATCGAAGGAAAGAACAATTATGAGTTCATGCCTGATTATTCTGATCGATACTATATGGATGACTTAGAAGTTATTAATTCCGGTAATCCTAAATTAGGAATAATAGAAGAGGCGCTAAATGCATCGGGTGAACATAGACTGTTTCAAACCGATAAACTTCCCATTAAGGACAATGAAGGAAACGTAACTAGAATTATTGCATTTTCTCTTGATATTACTGATCAAAAAAAAGCGGAAGAAGAGCTTCGAAGAAGTAATGAACGATTTGAGTTGGCAGTTGGAGGAACGAATGACGGCATTTGGGATTGGGATGTCATTAAAAACACGAGCTACCTATCAGACCGGTGGTATGAACTACTTGGTTATGAGCCTCATGAATTGCCCCATGGGATTGAAGCCTTTGAGTCTCTTTTGCATCCAGAGGAAAAAGAACGGGTGCTTGAATGTGTGCGCCTGAATCTTGAAGCCCATGTACCATATAACACTGAACATAGACTGCGCACCAAGAGCGGCGAATATCGCTGGTTCCGATCACGAGGAAATGCCGTTTGGGATGAATCGGGTAAGCCTTTTCGTATGGTGGGGTCTATTTCCGACATCACCGATCTCAAGCAGGCGGAGGAAACGCTTAAGAACCAGAATAAGAGACTTCAAAACATTATCGTAGACATGGGAACGGGTACATGGGAATTGAATATCCAAACGGGCGAAATGGTTCTTAATGATCAATGGGCGGCATTAGCCGGTTATACTCTTGAAGAACTGCAGCCGAATAGTCTTGAGACATGGACGCGGCTTACTCATGCTGATGACTTGAAGGAATCTAATGCCCTTTTACAAAAACATTTACTAGGCGAGATAGAATATTATTCTTTCGACTGCCGGATTAAGCATAGAGACGGTTCATGGGTTTGGGTGTTGGATCGCGGCAAAATCGTAGATTGGGATGAAAATGGCAACCCATTGAAAATATTTGGCACTCGCGTTGATATCACCGAACGCAAACGCATCGAGGAGATGCTGCGGCAATCTAATCGTTTGTTGGAGATTACTGATCGCATCAACAGGGTATTTCTCTTTAATCCAGACGACAAAATGTATGCAGAAGTTCTACAGATTATCCTTCAACTTCTGGACAGCGAGTTTGGGACGTTTGGATACTTCGACGACAGTGGGTCATTTGTGGCTCCAGCCGTTACTCGACATGTTTACTGGGAAAAATGCAATGTGCCAGATAAGGACATCATTTTTCAGAAGGGGACCTTCAGTGGCATTTGGGGCAGCACCATTAAAGAGAGGATCACTAAAATTTCAAATGAAGGTCCATTCAGCACTCCGCCAGGCCATATTCCGATCAAGAATACGATGGTCACTCCAATTGTTTTTCAGGATCAAGTGATCAGCACCATCCACCTGGCGAACAAACCGGGTGGGTACGGTGAGGAAGACAGAGCAATGTTGGAGATAATAGCGAACCAAATCGCCCCGGTCCTCAATGCCAGATTGCATAGAGACAGACGAGACAAAGAACGCAAGTTGGCGGAGGAGGCGCTGCGGGTTTCCCTGACGAAGTACCAAACCCTTTTTAATTCTTTGCCGTTAGGGGTAACCGTATCAGATGAAACAGGTGGAATATTGGAAAGCAATCTGGTGGCTGAAAGAATTCTCGGCGTTCAGATGGAAGACCATTTACGACGCACGATTGATGCCACCGCTTGGAGAATTATTCGACCGGACGGAACGTCCATGCCGCCGGCAGAATTTACATCTGCCCGGGCGTTAAAAGAAAATCGCCTTATAGAAAATGTTGAGATGGGCATTGTCAGACCACAGGGCGAAGTTACCTGGTTGAGTGTTACCGCAGCTCCGGTTCCATTGGAAGGATATGGAGTAATCAGCGCTTATCTTGATATCTCTAGACGAAAGAGTATTGAAACGGCGTTGAGTGAGAGCGAGAAACTCTATCGCTCCTTGTTCGAAAACATGATGAATGGTTTTGCCTATTGCCGGATGTTATATCAAAACGGGGAACCCCACGACTTCATCTACCTGGCCGTCAATGATGCTTTTGAATCGCAGACTGGACTGAAGGACGTCGTTGGCAGGCATGTGACTGAAATTGTTCCAGGTATCCGAGAAGCTGACCCCCAAATTTTCGAGATTTACGCCCGGGTCGCTAAGACTGGTCAACCTGAACGTTTCGAGATATTTGTCGAAGCCTTGCAAATGTGGCTCTCAATTTCAGTTTATAGCCCGGCGTACGAACATTTTGTGGCTGTGTTCGATGTGGTTACCGAACGTAAGCTGGCGGAGAAGGTGCTACAGAATAGTGATGAGCGTTACCAGGCTCTAATTCGAACGTCCATGGACGGCTTCTTGGCACTAGACATGGAAGGACGCATTCTGGAGGTTAACGATGCCTACTGCGCCGTGAGCGGTTACTCCAGGGAGGCTTTGCTCTCCATGCACATTTCCGATCTGGAGGACGAGGAGTCGCCCGAGCAGGTCCGCAGACATATTCAACTCGTCATGACCCAGGGGTGGGATCGATTCGAGTCAAGACACCGCATCTACGACGGATCTGTCATTCATGTACAAATCAGTGCGGTGTTCGTTACTTCCCAGAATCTGATAATGGTCTTAATAAACGACGTCACCGAACGCAGACGGATAGAGGATACGCTGAAAAATCTTTCCCGGCGTTTTCAAATCATTCTTTCAACTATTTATAGTGGTATTCTTATGGTGAGTGATGACAACCGGGTAGAATTTGTCAACCAAGCGTTCTGCGGCCAGTTCGAGTTAGACGATTTACCGGAAGATCTACTTGGATTGTCTGCTCCGGAAATGATTCAAAAAATCAGAAACGTCTTTGCCAATCCAGCCGACGAAATTACCCGTATCCAGGAATTGGTAGCTAACGGCCAACCCATAAAGGGGGAGGAAATTACTATCAGGGATAACCGGTCATACGTGCGGGACTTCATTCCTATCGTTATTGATGGGAAGCAGTATGGTCGCTTATGGCATCACCATGATATCACCGACCTTAAGAGGGTGGAATCGGAATTAAAAGAAGCCAAGGTAATAGCCGAGGCTCATGCCGAAGAGCTTAGGCAAGCCCTCAACGTATCGGAAACTCTCCAGCTTAATTTAGAGAAAGCAAAGAAAGAACTTGAAAAATTAGCCGAACAGGCTGATCAAGCCAACCGGGCAAAGAGCGAATTCTTGGCCAATATGAGTCACGAAATTAGAACACCTTTAAATGCCATCGTTGGGTTTAATAAATTGTTATTAGATAGTAACTTACCCACCAGACAAAAATCGTTTGCTGAAGCGGTTAGCCAGGCCGTTGATCATCTTTTGCTGATTATAAATGACATATTAGATTTTTCTAAAATTGAATCCGGAAAAACACAGATCGATTTAGTTGGTTTTTTTCCTGAGAACTTGTTCAAAGAAACCATCAAAATGTTTCAACCATTGGCAGATAAAAAACAACTTGGTCTTTGCCTGGAAATATCCTCACCTTTGCCCAAAGTATTGATCGGAGATGAAGTAAAACTTAGGCAGGTATTGATCAACCTTTTGGGTAACGCTGTTAAATTTACGCATTCCGGTTCTATTGAAGTCAAAGTTAGTAGATATGATAACTCGATTTCTCTGACTCAAAATGAAAAAGACCTGGCCATCTTAATTTCAGTGGAAGACACGGGGGTCGGCATTCCCCCGGAGCAACTAAATAGAATATTTGGAGCTTTTTTTCAAGGAGACGTTTCTTCGACCAAACGATACAGCGGCACAGGATTGGGCTTGGCCATAACCAAGCGGCTAGTGGAAATCATGGGCGGTAGCATCTGGGTGGAGAGCCGTCCCAATGTGGGATCAACTTTTTACTTTACGGCAAGGTTCGGAATCGGGTCGGAATCGGATATTATTACCGATGAGCCGGCAGACCAACATAAACCTTTGACGCTCAATCCCCTGAGAATACTTCTGGCTGAAGATGATTTATTAAATCAGATGTTGGAAACAACGGTCCTCCAGTGCCAGGGGCACACGGTAACTGTGGCTAATAATGGGAAAGAGGTCCTTGATCTTTTGAATAGAGAGATATTTGACCTGATCTTGATGGACGTGTCCATGCCTGAAATGGGCGGAATAGAGGCTACAAGAGAAATAAGAAACTCTTTATCAAATAATTTTGATAGAAATATTAAAATCATAGCCCAGACAGCTCACGCCGTTAAAGGAGATAGGGAAAAACTTCTTGAGGCTGGGATGGACGGCTATATCTCTAAACCCATTGATGTGGATCAGCTAATTCAGGAAATTGCCAAGATTGCGCCGGGATTTGTTAATCGGCACACATCCACCGGTAGACAGACCGATAAGGATACCCGTAACCAGTCTACCAGAATAGACGAAGGTAAGCATCCCGTCATTGACGTCAATGCATTAAGAATAAGATTTTATGGGCAAGAAGATTTTTTTGTACAAATACTAAGCATATTTTTTGAAGAATTTCCGAAACGGATGACAGCCATAAATACAGCTATCGAGGTTGGCGACTTTGCCAAACTATCCCTCCTGGCGCACTCATTTAAAGGCGTGGCCGCGACAGTTTGTGCTCCGGAGATAGCAGGTTGTGCTGACAGAATCTACCAGGCGGCGCTGGAAAACGATTTGGAAGAAGCAAAATCACATGTGAAAGAACTTAATCTCGCACTTGATAGGGTCCGAACTATTTCTGTTGAGGACCTTTTCCATGAAATGCCAACCGGTAAGCATTCTTGAATCAGAGTTTTTGAAGGATGGCGCTTCGCTGACCCTGGACAAAGGCGTACGCCTGGAAGTCAGTTGTAACTGATCAAAGTATCTATAGTATTTTTTGATGTGGAGAACCTGATCAATGATCGGGGCAGGGGCCTCAGGCGGGTGAAGATGATGTGGGCGGCCAGGTCGAAGAGAAGGGTGACCCGGTCGGCTAAATGTGAATCGGAGGTGGCCGCGATAGCCTCCTTTTGGGCGGCAATCTCGTCGTCGGGAGCTTTTACGGCTATGGAGGTATGACGGATACCCAGCCGGGCCAACCTCTCTTGGGTCATGGCGGCCAGGACCCCGCTGTGGGAGATGGGGGCATCAAAGTAGGCCAGTATCTCACCCGGCTGGATGGAATGAACGGCCTCGGCCAGGAGGGAAACGGCCTGTTCCGTCACGGGAGTCAAGGTGTGCCCGCCCCGGACCCCGGCGATGTCTCTGATCAGACCATCGTCAGCCCAAATCAACGTGACGCCGGTCAGGGCGCTCTCCAAGGTGATGACCACATTGTGGCCGTCAACGGCTAATATCCGGTCCTTGATCCGGTCAGGCGGCAACAGCTTATTCTTCCGGGCCTCGGCCTCAGCCGGATCATAGACACCCCGGTGAAGAACGTGCCGGCCCGCCGCGTCGAGATTGTATCTATTCCCCACCAGGGTCAGGGAGGCGGCCCGGGGATAGCCATGGGCCAGAAGGTACCGGAAATCTTCGGCCGCACGCAGCAACACCGCCTCCGCCCGAGGGATATCCAGGACATTCATTAGAGTCCCAACTGATCGCTGATTTCTTTCATGGCCTCGATGGACAACGCGGCGAAGTCGTCAACGGAGAACCCCAACTGCTCGCACAAGCGAATGTGGTCCCGGTTTACCCCCTGGGCGAAATGTTTTTCCTTCATCCGTTTGGTGACGGATTTGGGTTTGACCGAGGCCAGTTTCTTGTCGGGATAAACCAAGGCCGTGGCCGCGACCAGACCGGTGATGGTTTCGGCGCAGGTGATGGCCAGGTCGATGGGGGACGTTCTGGTCAGGCCCAGGTTTTCAGCATTGTGGGCTCGGATGGCCGACTTGATCTCTTCGGACACGGGGTCGTCCAGGGCATCCAGGACGGCTGTCGTGATCAAGCCGTGGTTGGCCATGTCGTCCTTGGTTTCGTTGTAGTCTAAATCATGGAGCAACCCGGCCAGGCCCCAGGTGTCTACATCGTGGCCCAATTTGCCGGCCAGATGCCGCATAATGACTTCCGTGGCCAATGAATGCTTGACCAGCATGTCGCTTTTCAGGTGGTCTTGGATCAGTTGAAAGGCCTGCTCACGGGTAAAAGCCATTGGTCGTCACTCCTGTGCGGGTTGCGTGTTCCGGGTTGCGAGTTCCGAGTTGCGGGTCATTCATTGTTTCCCATAGATAATCAGCAACAAGCAACCAGTAACCGGCAACCCGCAACCAGTAACATGTAACCAGCAACCGGCAACTTGAGATTACGCCGCCTTGCGGGTTAGTTTTTTCAATCGGTTGATTCTGCGCCGAATGATATTGGACGCCTTTCTG
>JADFYA010000115.1 GCA_015233285.1 Deltaproteobacteria bacterium
GGTGTTCGGCGATGAAGTCCAGTATCGCCTTCGCCGTAGCATCAGGATTGTCTGAGTAGAACGTATGCCTGGCCGCGGGAATTATCGCGCTCGCGGTAGTCTTGGGCAACCAATCGAGTAATGCCTCGTTGACGTACCGGAAGTATGGGGCGGTCATCTCGCCGGTAATTACGAGGACAGGGACACGGAGTGTACTTATTTGCTCGCAGGTTAAGGGAGAAGTCGTTTTTTCGACTGCGAAGAACAAGGGCAGAGTCTTGATATTGTCTACTGTAGACTGTTGTGCAGTCAAGGGTGACTTCTGGAAAGCTTGCGGGTCATTAAGTATAGCATTAACGGATAACATCGCTGCGGTCCTGTCATCACCTACCCTTTCAGCCGCCACTCCTTTTTCGATTCCACTATATAGATCAACACCAGCCGTTTTCCCTTCAGCAGCTAAAGGTGGAATTAAGAGCGCTTCGGCGAGTACAGCACTTTTTAGTAGTTCCGGATACTTGATACAGACTCGTCCAGTTATGGCACCGCCGAAAGAGTGACCAACGAGATGGACTTTACCGACATTTAGCCCCCGTATAAACTGAGCCATGTCCTCAACGTGTTGCGCCATTGTAAAGTTTTCACCTTTGTCTTTCCATGGGTTAGGATAATGGTATCGAAGACTCAATGACACAAAGTGGTATCGTTCGGCGATTAAGGGGCGCATTAGTTCCCATCTACGATAATCGCTGATCGCACCGTGGACGAATACAACCGTCTCACCTCTGCCTTGCTCGACATAGGCCAATTCAACACCGTTCACGTTCATTGTTTTCATGAGCTCTCCTTTCGTGATTAGTATGCCAGGTGAATAGCCCCAACCTATTGATCTGCGCATATCCTTAACCACATAGTTTGTCAATAATATAGTGGGGGTCCTCAGAGGATGAATGCGGCAGGTTCCAGTCCAGGCCGCATCCATAAATATCCAGCCAGATTAAGCTCTCCCCAGGGCTAGCCCGGCGCCTCCCTTCAAGCTCGTTCGGGCTTCGCCGTTTTAAGAATATTTCCTGCGTTTACCCTCGGGAAGAGCAGAAAATGGCTTGCTTTCTATTTTTGATTGTGCCTATATTGCACGGCTGGTGAAAAGCCAGTCATTGGTTGCTGGTTGCTTGTCGCTGGTTACTGGTTGTCGGTATTATAACCTACCATAACGTATGAGATTTTCTGCGCACAACTTATGATACCTACCAGCATAGTTAGCTGAAGTGCCTAACGTAACTCAGGACAGAAAACCAGCAACAAGCAACAAGCAACACATAACAAGAAACCAGCAACAAGCAACACGTAACCCGTGAGAGGAACTACCGCGTATGGGTAAGAGTAATTGGACGGATGACCAATTATTGCAGGTATCGGGCGCCTTTTGGGCCACTTGCGCCCTGCATACCGGTGTCAAATTGGAAATTTTCACCTGGATAGGTGATGAACTATTGTCAGCCGAGGAAGTTGCCGATAGATGTCATGGTGATGCCCGAGCCGTGGGGATGCTCTTAACCGCCTTGACGGCGATGGGGCTCTTGGTCAAGCAAGAGGACAAGTTCCTCAATACCCCGTCCAGCAAGACCTATCTGGTCAAGACTTCACCGGAATACCTGGGCTATATGATTTTGCATCATCATAATCTGATGATCCCTTGGGCGCAACTCCCTCAGACGGTGTTGTCCGGCCGGCAAATGGACAGGGAGGAGCGAGACGAAGAGGGCGAACGGGAGAGCTTCCTGATGGGGATGTTCAACCTGGCCTCGCGCATCGCCCCGGTCTTATCGAAGCAGATCAATTTGGGCGGCAAGCAACACCTGTTGGATCTGGGCGGCGGTCCCGGCACTTATGCCATCCATTTCTGCCTGGCCAATCTGAATCTCCGGGCTACGGTTTTCGATCTTCCGACGACTCAGCCTTTTGCATTAAAGACCATTGACCGGTTCAATCTCTCGAACCGGGTTGATTTTGCCGCCGGTGATTATCTGGTCGATGACATTCCCGGATCATACGATGCGGCCTGGCTGTCCCACATCCTGCAAAGCCTGAGTCCGGATGAGGCCCAGATGGTCGTCGGCAAGGCTGCGGCCACCCTTAAACCGGGCGGGCTGCTGTTCATCCACGAATTCATCTTAGACGACACCCTGGACGGGCCGGCGTTCCCGGCCTTGTTTGCCTTGAATATGCTGATTAACACCCCCAAGGGACAATCTTACGCCCGGAAGCAGTTGAGCACCATGCTGGTCTCGGCTGGTCTGTCCGGAGTCGGGATGCTGCCATTTCACGGGCCGAACGATTCGCGCATCATTTATGGGGTGAAGTAGCCCGGCCCGGGTTGCGCTTCAATGTCATTAAGGTAAGAGGAAAAGTTTATCGTTGATGATAGTTCCTCTGAAGCCCAACGGAGCGCACCAGGTTAGCCCAAGGCAGCGCCCCAACGCTATTAAATTAGCGGCACGCCTGACCTTTTTCGGATGAGATAAGATTCCTCGCTTCGCTCGGAATGACAAATTTGCATCGTCATTTCGGATGGTCCACCCCACTGTCATTTCGAGCGAAGCGAGAAATCTTAACGTCTCACCCTTAATTCAACAGCATTGGGGCAGCGCCCTGGGAAATACGGCAGGTTACGTGCCGGCAAGAAGGTCAGGCGGCCAGTCGTCCCCTAAAGCTATTGGCTTTGGAAGGGATACACAACCAGGGCTGTGTTCCAAATCGTTGCCGGCTTATGTAGCTATTAGATAGTTTATATATAGACATTCACCTGTCCCAGGGCGCTGCCCTGGGCTAACCTAGTGCGCCCCTTCGGGGCTTAATCGGAATTGACTAATCTAAGAAAAGTCAGCACAATTGCCCGTCGCTTAACTTAAGGATATTGGGTTGCGCCTATCTTAGTCAATCGGTTTCCCTTCTGGGAATATTACTGCTGAAAATGAGAGTATCTATGGACCCAACACAGGACATAACACAGGACATAACACCAGATTCGGCACTGGACATAGCACCGGACACGACACAGGACGCAACTCTGTTACTTCCCGCTCTTGACACGCCTCTAAGCGCCCTGCCGGCCACCATCGATGCGCCTGACGCTTCATCCGGCGATATATCCGGCGATTCATCCGAACCCAAGACCCCCCAAGACATTATGATGGGCCTGGGAGAGGAGTTGCAGGGGATGGTCCGTGTCTTCCCCATTGTTTACGGTCAGAAGCCGGACCAGGTCCATACCTGGGAAAAAATGCTGCTCTCATTCATGGACCATATCAAGGGAAAGATCTTCCGGGTGGCCGTCATCGGCTCGGTCAAAGCAGGCAAGAGCACCTTTATAAATTCGCTCCTGGGCGCCGACTATCTTAAACGGGGCGCCGGAATCATCACCTCGGCCATCACCAGGGTTTTGGCCGGACCCGAGCCTTCGGCCCGGATCGTATTTAAGTCATTGGAAGAAATTAACAAAGAAATCATTGCCTCCATTGCTCTTTGCCCGGAGATCCAATCCACCGGGTTTGAAACCGGCCCATTGGACATCGATGATCAGTCGTTTCGGCAAAACCTGGCCGCCGCCTTAAAAAAATACAAAAAATCAGATGACTTTACCTCGTCATCCGGGTTGGATCCAAATGTTCTCTTGTTGTCGTCTTTCCTGAGCGGATTTGAGCGGGTTCGCCCCTATATCATCAATTCCCATACTCCCCTCGACTTGACCGGCCAGGAACTGGCTTTCCATCAGGAATTCGTCGGCCGGGAAGATCAGGCCGTGTTTATCAAGGACGTCTTCCTGACGCTGCCTTTTTTTGGCTGGGCAACGACGTGGAGATGGCCGATTGCCAGGGGAGTGACGCCCCTAATCCGGCCCACTTAGCTAAGGTCCAGGACTATCTTTTAAAAACCCATTTGATTTTATACTTGATCAGCGGCCGCACCGGCATCCGGGAAGCCGACATCAAGTTAATGTCTGTCCTGCGGACCTTTAGACTGCTGGAAAATACTGTTTTCGTTCTGAATCTTGACCTGAACGAACATGACAACCTGGCCTCGGTGACATCCCTGACCGAGCGCGTCCAAAAAGAGCTGGAAGATATCGCCCCCGGCTCCAAAGTATTCGCCCTCTCCGCCTTATTCGACCTGTTTCAGCAGATGCAAAACAGAGATAGCGACAGCCTGTCCAAAAAGGATCGGACCTTCATTTCCGTCTGGCAGGAGACGCCCGGCCTGAGTACCGTGATGTCTAATCAGTCGGAGCATTTCCAATCGTATTTTACCGAACTGGCCGCCGAAAAGAAATCCTCGCTGACGCTTAAGTCCGGCTTGGAGAAGCTCTTCTGGGTGGCCCCCGGGATGAACCATTTTTTGACCTTGAGTTCCGGAATTAGGGACCGGGGCGCCGAGGAAATAAAAGAGCTGTCCCAAAAAATGACTCACCGCCGGGAATCCTTGGAATATGTGGTCTCCTCTTTGGAGCACACCTTAAAAGGGGCGGTGGACAAGATTAAAAAAGAACTCAGAAATGAGGTAGACAGATTTTTTGACGTCAAGAACGGACAGGTAGTCAAGGATACCCGACGGTTTATTGGAAATTTCGTCCATGAAACTAAGGAAGAGATAAAAATCCTTCAAAATAGTGGCGGAATGGCGGCCGCGTCACATTTTTTCCGCCTCTTTGATGCCGGTCTAAACCGGTTTCTGGTGGAGGATATCAATCTTCAGGTAGTAGCCTTCGCCGGGCATGTCAAGGACAAAGTCACGGACCACATGGCCGCCACCATTAATCCTTTTCTTTCCTTGATGCAAGATTCCCTCAAAGGATATCAAACCGAATTGTCCCAATTGGGCCTGGATACCAAGGATGTGACGGTTCTCCCAAACTACGAAAAAGATTCCCTGGCCTTTGATCCGCCGCCGATTTTCAGCGCCACGATTCCTTACGATTTTCGCATGAAGGCCCGGGTCTTCATTTACTCGGGACTGAGTAAAGCGGCGAAGGGTTTCGAAAACCTGATCCGGAAAATTTTCAAAACCCCGGAAGTCAAAGACGGAACAAACCAATTCGATATCCAGTTTTACCGGGACGCGACGGCCTTGATCAAAGACGAGGCGCTGAAAGAAATGTCTATGTCGTTCATGGACTTTAAAGAAAATTTCAAGTATTCTTATGCTTTCAAACTGATTGACAACCTGGCCGGGAAAACCCTGGCCGACCTGAAAAACCTGTCTAAATCCTTTGTGGTTGACGTCGAATTGATCGGCCAACTGGTCAAGACCGAGGAACGTAATCGGGAGATCAATTATGCCCAGATAGATCAGATGAACCTGGATGTCAGCCGCATCTTAACCATTTTGGAAAGCCTCAAAGCCGGGATTTTTGGCCGGCAGCGAACCGAATAATCGTGAATAAATCAAATATATCCGAGCTAATTCAGGCCATATCTGAAATTAGGGCCACGCCTTTCATTGCCGACGGAGAGACCCTAACCAAAAAGGTATCTCAAACCGTTAAAATTTTGGCCGCTTTTTTCTTTAAGCTGAGCCTGGGCAACCGCCCCCCGTTGATTGTGTCCTTCCAAGGAGGCACGGGGACCGGCAAAACCAGCCTGCTTAACGCCCTGGCCGGAAGGCGGGTTGGGCTGCCCGGCGTGGAGCGCCCAAAAACCACAGGGCCGGTTTTGTATTGTCATGCCTCGCACCTGGAGGTCTTTGACGACAGCGCCTTTTTGCCTGATTTCGAGACCATCGTCATGGATGTGGACGACATCCCGCCGGAGGGGTTGACCGGCTGGCCGGCTAAGTTGCTGCTGGTCAAGCATACCGACCCCAAATGGGAGTCCATGGTCTTGGTGGACAATCCCGACCTCGATAGTGTCGATTTGGCCAACCACCAGATGGCCGAGGATATCTACGCCCTGGCCGACTTAATTATTTTCGTGACCAGCGAAGAGAAATACGCCGACCGCCTCCCTTCGGAAATGATCAAGCAAGCCAACGAAGACGGCAAACGGATGCTGTTCGCCTTCAATAAATCGGATTCTTCCCAGGCCAGAGATGATTTCCTGGCCCAGGTCGGTCCCGGGGCGGTGTCTTTTGAAGACGTGTTTGTCATTCCCTATGTCCGGGGCGCCGGAGTAACCCTGAACGACCTGGAGCGGCGCCTGGCCGGCCTGGCCACCGAAGATGAAGTCCCCAGGTTGCGGGCTCGCGAACTGGACCGGTTACGGGACCGCGGTCAGATCCGGCTAAAATGGCTCGGAGACGAATTATCGGCTGAAAAAGTCCAGTTGGATACTATTTTGGCCGATGTTAAGGTCTTTCACGAGCAGGCTTTGTATCATCTCATGGAAACGATGGATGCCCGGCTAGATGAACAAACCAAGAAACACATCCGGGAACATCTTAAAGAAATGATGCAAAAGTATGACTTTATGCGCAGCCCCAGAAAATACATCAAAGACTTTGTGATGAGTCGTCTGAGATTAAAGTCCGCTGTGCCCGGCGCCGCGTCGGCTCCGGTGGATGATACTCAACAGACCGACTTGCAACGGATCCGCGTCCTGGTCAGTTTGAATCCCGCGTTGGAATCATTGACCATGTTCAACCATGCGCTCAGTCATCACCTGTCCGAATTGCCCTCCGATCAGCCCCTCCTGGCCGCTATCTCCGGGCCGGGCGTGATCTTGTCCAAAGAGGAGATCCAGGCCGCCTTTGATGGCCGGCAAGACGAGATTGATGCCTGGATCAGAGAACGGTTCGAGGCGTTGAAGAATGGTCTGCCCCCCGGACAAAAAGCGGGACTATATTCCGCATCCGTGCTCTGGATGATTTTCATTGTGATGATTGAGTCGGCCATCGGCGGCGGGCTGACTTTTTTCGAGCTGCTCTTGGGTTCGGTGGTGGTTCCATTTGTTCCTAAGGTGATGGTCGAGCTGTTCACCCGTGGTGAGGTGGCCGCCATCGGCCGGGAACTAAATCAACGCTACCAGGATACTTACACCCAGATATTGGAAGACCAACTGAAGCGGTATCAGGAGTTGTTCAATTCTCACTGCAATCGGCCGGAAGCCGCGGCCGCGGCTTATGACGCCTCAGATCTGCTGGTCAAAAAATACGGGCTGCGCCTGCTTGATTAGGGCCGGTGTTCATCTTGATTGTTAAAGATTGAAATCATACATCTCCTGTTCTAATAAATCTTAGAATTCGGCGCCGGGCTGCTATGGCTATGTCATATAAAAAAGAGTTGATAGAACGCATTACCGAACTCAAGGAACTGGCTTCCGGGTCGTCTCTGTGGGTGGATCAGGAGATCAGATCCTCCGTCGGGTTGGAAGTGGATGAACTGGCCTCCAGGGTGAAGCGAACCGAGGGAGTCTTGTTTATCGGCCTGATGGGGGGAGCGGGCGTGGGTAAATCCACCATCATAAACGCCCTGGCCGGGGAAAAAATCTCCGGTTCCTCAACTAAGAGGCCCTTCACCGAAAGGCCGGTGTGTTATCACCATCAAGACACCCACATCGATCTTGAGGCAATCATAGAGCAGGTTAAGTCCATCAATATCGCCGACGCGCCTCACCAGGTGGAACGGATCAGGAATATCGTAGTTTTTGATATGCCTGATTTCGATAGTATCATCGAGGAGCATCGGGTCATTGCCCTGGACATGTTGCCCCGGTTTGATCTGGTCATTTGGGTTACCTCACCTGAAAAGTACGGCGATTTGAGCTTTTATGAAATGCTCGGCCGGGCTTCTCAGTCTCAAGATAATTTCATCTTTGTCCTGAACAAGACCGACCTGTTGAACAACCATAACGACACCGGCCAGGACCAGTTGTCTCAAGTCGTGGGCGGATTCACGCTAAAGCTCAACCGGGCCGGCATCATGCAGCCGCTGTTGTTTTATTTTTGTGCCTTGTCGGGTATTGACCAGAACCGGGATAAGGACCCAAATTTCATCGCCTTTAAGGACCTGGTCTTCAAAAAACGGGAAGAAAAGGAAATCCAGGCCATAAAGCTGGCCAATGTGGAATCCGAACTGTCCCGGATCGTGCATCAAGTCAAGACCTCGCTCACCGGCCGGGCCGGAAAAGGGGCGGTCGAAAACGCCGAACAAGCCTTGATCACCGATTGGGATGATATCCGAGGCCTGTCCCAGAACCTGGCCGAGGCTTCTTTGGCCGGACGACTGGAGAAGCTGCTGGCTGTATTGCTTTACCAGCCGACCCAGGCGATCTGGCCGGTCCGGATCTGTCTGGCCGTTTACCGCTTAGTCACGTTGATCATTCACGGCCTGCCGCGGACTCCGGACATCTCCAATCTGAATTTGACGCCCCATGAAGAGACCGGAGTGCTGGTCAACCGATTGGTCTACTTCTGTCACCGGCTGGCCCATAACCTGGATATGTGGGGGGTCAAGAGCCGTCCCGAGATGCTGCACAGCCCCGAAAAATATGTCCCTCAAACGATCACCACCGCGGCCCTGTCCTTTAGGGAGAGAATCAGCAACTCCCTGAGGGAAGAACCCCTCATGAAATTCGGCTATCGCTGGCGGAAGATTAAACATTCCTTGGTGCTATTGCTTCCGTTGATTTTCCTGGTCATTAGATTGTTGGATCCGGCCCTGATCTCCCAGGTGGTCCGGCACGGGAATTGGTCGGCTGGTTACCAAATACTCATAAACTTGATTCTGACCCTGTACACTCCCCAGGGACTGACCGCCCTGCTGGCCTTCTTGCTGATCGAAGCCATCATGATCCCCCTCTGCGCCAGAAGCTATTTAAAAGACATCAACGCCAAATCCGTCTGGCTGGCCGGCGTCCTCCGCCAGGATTACGCCGCAGAATTGGACCGCGCCGCGGGTGGGCTTAAAGAAAAGTTGCTCGACTTCACCTCTCGCCTCAAGAATGAACTCAACCGCATCGATCGACTGAAGTGAAGCCTGGTTGCTGGTTGCTGGTTGCCGGTGGCCGGTTAGAGATAACCTGTAATTTTTAGCTACAAATCCAGACGCGTAATACGAAACCGAAACGAGTAACAAGCGATTAGAAGACTCCGGCCAAATTTTGATGAAAGGACCCATAACTTGACAAAAGGTCAATATCCTTCCAACCAGATGACTCTCATGAATATGGAACCACTGTTGCCCAGACTGTCCGTCAATGTGGACCACGTGGCCACCCTTAGACAGGCCCGGGGGATCAATCAACCAGACCCGGTGACTGCGGCCGCCCTGGCCGAGTTGGCCGGCGCCGACGGGATTATCGTGCATCTCAGAGAAGACCGGCGTCACGTTCAGGACCGCGACGTCAGGTTGCTCCGCCAAACCATCACCACCAGTATGAATCTGGAGATGGCCGCGACCGCGGAGATCGCCGGTATCGCCCTGGAGCTTAAGCCTGATAT
>JADFYA010000116.1 GCA_015233285.1 Deltaproteobacteria bacterium
GAATGAAGGAGACAAATCATGAAACCACACAAGAAGCTCCTATGGCTGCCTGTTGTTGTCATAGGTATGATTACACTACTCGCCGTCGCCGGCTTGGATAAGGCGTTCGCTGACAGTAGCCTCCCTCCGGGTGGGATTACCCTGTTCACCCCGGCCGGCAATTCAGGCTGAATGCGCTTGATCTGCTTCTTCACCGTATCCACCACCTGGACCGTATTGGCCCCGGATTGTTTTAGGATATCCAGGCCGATGGCTGGAATGCCGTTGACCAATGCCAGAGACCGTTGCTCCTCGCTGCCGTCTCGGACTTCCGCCACATCAGCCAGCATAATCGGCCGATCCCCGCGGTGGGCAATGACCATCTGGTTGAACTGGTCCACATTCTGAGGTTTGCCCGACACCCGGATGGAGTATTCGCCGGCCCCGTGAGTTAACCGGCCCAGGGGAGTATTCACATTCTCGGACTGGATCCCGGAAATGATCTCATCGACACCCAATTTCAGAGAGTCCAACCGGGCCGGGTCCAGGTTAATGTTTACTTCCCGCTTTTGTTTCCCCACCAGGTCGACCTTGCCCACGCCGGAGATGTTTTCTAAGCGGCGTTTGACCTTTTTCTCCACCAGAGTGGTCAGGTCACGGGCGGTCATGGAGTCGGACCGGACGGCCAGGGAGACGATGGGCATGGCCGAGAAATCCAGTTTCTGGATAATGGGCTCTTCAATCCCCTGGGGCAGGTCGCCCCGGATGCCGTTGATCTTGGCCCTGGCTTCTTGCGATCCTTCGTTGACTTTGTATTCTAAGTGAAACTGGACGACAACATTGGACACCCCTTCCCTGGAGGAGGAGATGACATGCTTGACCCCGGCGATGGGATTGACCGCTTCTTCAATCCGGCGGCTGACCTCCCGTTCCACCGTTTCCGGAGAAGCGCCGGGATACTTGGTGATAATGGAGATGACCGGGATTTCCACATCCGGGAACATGTCGATGGCCAGACGCCGATAGGAGAATATGCCCAGGGTGACCAGGGCCAACATCATGACTGCGGCAAAAACCGGCCTTTTGATAGATAAGTTGGAGAGAACCATAAGCTTATTCGCCCTTCACCGCGGCCTGCTTAATTCTGTCGCCGTCTTTAAGATTATATCCCCCCCGGGTAATGACTAACTCGCCGGGTTTGAGACCATCGGTAATCTCCACCAGATCTCCCTGGACCAGCCCCGTGGTGACTCGGCGGCGGTCGGCCGTATCGGCCAGAGCTACCCACAACTGGGCTTTATCCGTGGCCAAATCCCAGAAAAAAAGGGTACTCTTGGGTAACAACAGGACATTCTGTTTAACCCCGGTCAAAATATGCCCTTTGACGAAGAGACCGCCTTTCAGGACTTCGGGGTCATTGGGGACCTCGGCTATGATCTTCAGGGACCGGTCGGTTTCGTCCACCATGGGGTTGATAAACATAACCTTGCCGGTGAACTTCCGGCCGGGAAAAGCATCTGAGGTGAAATCCAGGGGCTGGCCCACCTTGATCGCGCCCATTTTGCGGGAAGGGACGGTGAAGGTCAGGTCCAGTAGTTTATTGGAGACTATCTTAAACATGACCTTGGGACTGCCCATCTCCCCAACTAAATCACCAACATTAACCCCACGAAAAGACACCACTCCGTCCATGGGGGCATAAATCACCGTCTTGGCGTTCCGGGCTATGGTCTGATTATATTCCTGCTGGGCATTATCCACCTGGGCTTTAACCGCGACCAATCGGGCCGAGGCGGCTTGCTTCTCGGTTATGGATTCGTCAAGACCCTGCTGGGTGGCTAATCCGGACTCTTTCAGCTTAAGGAGCCGATTATGTTCCCGGTCGGCCCGGCTGAGGGACACTTGAGCCTGGAGGACGTTGGCCCTGGCCACCTCCACCGCGGCCTTGGCTTTGTTGAGCGACGCCTGTGATTCCCGGTTGTCCAGGACAGCCAGTTTGTCCCCTTTTTTGACCTTGACCCATTCGGTGACGTACACATCCTTGACCAGGCCGGCATATTCCGACTTGACGTCGGCTTGAAATTTGGGCGCCAGCGATCCCACCACCTCCACCGTCTCATTGAGGCTGGTTGGGACAACCTTGATCGCCTCTACAGCCACCGGAGGATGACCGGCCACTTTCGTGGTCGCCTCTCCATTCCCGCTGCATCCGGCTAAGACCAACATCAGGGCCGGGAACATTCCAAACCGCACCATCTTCCTCACTGTTGCCTGCCACATGCCCTTACTCCTTAAAAAATCGCTAATCATGCTATCGCGGGGGTCGTTTCTTGGTTATGATTCGCCGTCATGATGTGCGGAAATGCCTTGAAAAATGAGACCAAGAATCCGAAGAAGGCCGTCCCGCCCAGGGGCGATGTCAGGATGACAAATCTGGGCTTCCCAGACCACATGCAATGCGCCCAAGATGGCCCAGGTCATGTCCAGGGGCACCCCCCCGCGTAGTTCCCCGGTCTTTATTCCCTCTGATATCAAATCCTGGATGGTTTCCATGAGGCGGTGATGAAAGGCATCGAAGTCAAAAAACGGGGCGCCCTGGGGCGGGCTATAGTACATGCGGTGCATCATCCGGGCTATATCCATGTCTTGGGCAAACATAGAGATCAGATTATCGGCTAAGTCCAAGAGTCGGTCGCGGACCGTCCCCTGCTTCCTGCGGCTGGTTTCCAATAGCTCCCGGAAACGGGCAAAAGTGGATCCCATCAGCTCCAGATAGATGCCTTCCTTGCTGCCGAAGTAATAATAGAGCGTCGGCTTGGTCACGCCGGATTCAGCCACAATCTCCCGGACACTGGTGGCGGCGTATCCTTTTTGGGCAAACAGCCGGGTCGCCCCGATCAGAAGGCTCCGGCGGACCGCCTGATCCTGTACCCCGTTATTTTTGCCGGTCCTGGGCATTCTTAGCTCCCTACTGGCTGCTGGTTCCTCGTTGCTTGTTGCTCTTTCCTTGTTGCTGGTTGCTCTTTAGTTGTTCAAGCCAGATAGAAATCCACAACGAGCAACGTGCAACACGCAACACGCAACACGCAACACGTTCGATACATCGAGTCATTATGAATCATATTTAGGCGGCAATGGGAAGTCAAGGGAAAAATTACTTACCGGTAGGTATGTAAGATAACGGAATGACCTCGCCCCAAAAATGCAGACGGACGCAAGCAGCCTGAGCTGACTCACATCCGACGTGCAGGAGGTTTATGGTTAGTGGGATACTACGAGGGGTTTAGCGATAATTTAACTTGATGATTCGGTGGCTCCTTGCTGAGCCGGGGGTAGTGACCAGCCGTCCAGGCTAATATCCGCCGCCGGGTCCACGGCCGCAGCAGCCGCCCCGTCCATTACCTGGAGTCCAGTTGGGATTTTTTTTTCTGGCTTCCATCATGTACTCAACCTTCTTGTCAGCCATTTGGGCCTTTAAACTATTTATCTCTTTTTGAACGGCTTTGACCTTAGCTTCGTCGATTGGCTGGGCTGCCAGCAGATAGTTTAGTTCGGTATGCTTCCGATATAGGTCGGCCCGCAGTTTTTCGGTATCCTTGAGGAACTTTTCACCCAGGGCCGGATCGCCGAAGTTGCACCAACCGCCTCCGCCACCTCCGCCACCACCACCAGCGCAACACGCCCGACCAGACCCATACCCTGGGCCGGTGCCTGTGGTCGCACCTTGTTCCGCCCAGACTGCGCCGGCGGCGATGATCAAACCCATAACTAAAACCAAAGCCAATATTGCTTTACGGTTCATGTTTACTCCTCCTTTTAAGGATACGTGATATGTTATATGGTTGTCGATTCAAGTTAAAAGAAATCAGGTGGATCGTTAGGGGCGTTCAGGGTAACCTCTGCGGGGGTTGGTCGAATCAACTCGACCTGACTGCCCTGAAATAACACTGTTGTCGCCTCTATGGTGACCGGAGTCCCGCTATCCTCGGCCTGGGTCATATTCTGCACAATAATAGCCCTAATTGCCGGAGATCTGCTGGTAACCGCCCGAGCCGATCCAAGCTCCCAGCTCTTCATCTTGGCCTCCTCCGTAGCAGAGACCAAACCCGCCGCCCCAGCCCCAGGCCATGGTGCCGGCCACCGTCAGGATCAATATAATGGTTGCGATCAAATAGATTTTTCGAATCATGATCACACCTCCAAGATAACTTGGGTTAACAATTTCTGCTTGACCTTGTTTTCTTGCTTTCTAAGCTTAGCAAAGTTAATGCCAAATAGGTAACAAGGAGGTGAACATTATGGTAACTAATTCTATTTACATGACAACTTATAAAAGAGAGATCTCGTCATCAAGAGCCGGTCGGATCCAAACCCGGCCCAAGCTGGATAATTAATATGCACCTTGAAGGTGACTGTATAAATAATATCCAGTTGAGGTGTACCGGGTTGTGGATCACAGGTACCGGGCACCTAATTCTGAGTTCAGGCGATGCTATCCAGAAAATAATTATAGGGCTGATCATTTGACCGGGACTCCATCCACGTACGCACCCGCATCTTTATTCCAACTCCCTGGCCGAAGCATTCTTTTGAATCGGCCTAACATACCGGTTAATGTGCAGTTACTATTTAAGAAAGAGGACGATTGCAAAAAAAGGAAAAATAATATTTGCTTTCATCGCCTTAGATCTTATAATATAGATGTATACAATATTATATGAGGTGCCGGCGTGAGTTCCCAGGCGGAGATATTGACTGGTGAGTCCCAGTGGCGGTTCGTGGATTGGGAAAGACAAAAAAATTAAGATTTGTATAACCTATGGGCTTTTTATGACACAGTCAGTTTTCCTGATAAGTTGGTATTAGTCAATAGTTATAGGCAGCCGAGAATAATTCGCATCCACAGTAACCAAACACGAAGTCAAATTGAGATGAAGGAGAACCAGCATGAAAACACGAAGGAAGTTACTATGGGCAACCCTTATCGTCATCGGTCTGATTACATTACTGGCGTTCAAAGGCCTGGACATGGCGGTTGCGGATAGCATTGCTCCTGCGGCTCAATCCAAAACCGTCAACTCGACGGGTGCGATTACCCTGTTTACCGACATTCCCGCACCTCGGGGGGCAGACGCCAAACCAGATCCCACGATCATTCGGAGCAGATGGGTGAATGTCAATTTTGACCTGATTGCCGGCCTCGACTTAGCTCCTGGTGTGCCGTCAAAAACGAGTCAAACGATAGCTCTTAATCTTTTCCCTGATGCCGAGTTCACCGGGGTGATTGAACGCTCCGAAGTCGTGTATCAAAACAACTACAGCCTTGTCGGTCGGCTTGAAGGCGTACCCGACAGTTCGGTTATACTGTCTGTCCAGGATAACATCGTGTCGGCCAATATCACCGTACCCGGCGCCTTCTACCAGGTCAGATATGTCAGCCCCGGCGTCCACGCCATCCATGAGATCAATCAAAGCGCATTCCCTCCGGAACTGCCGCCTATCCCGGTGTACTCACCACCGAAGGCTGTGGACTCACCACCGAAGGCTTCGGTTCGCAATTCCGCCCAGCCTGATGACGGTTCGCGCATCGACGTCATGGTGCTATATACGCCCGCGGCCTTGACTGGGGCCGGCAGCACAGCCGCGATGAATTCAACCATCAGTTTGGCTATAGCTGAGACCAACCAGGGTTATGCCAACAGTGGCGTTACCCAACGGGTAAGATTGGTCCACACGGAACAAGTCACCTATGACGAAACTAGTTTCGATTGGAGTACCACGCTAAACCGACTTACCGGAACGTCCGATGGATTTATGGATAATATCCATGCAATTCGGGATACCTACGGGGCGGACGAGGTAGTCCTGCTGGTCGAAGACACGGGTTTTTGCGGCCTGGCCTGGTTGATGACGACCTTGGACAATTCCTTCAAAACCCATGCCTTCGCCGTCGTATCAAGAACTTGTGCCACCGGGTATTATTCCTTTGCCCACGAAATGGGCCACAACATGGGCTGCAATCACGACCGAACCAACGCCAGCGGTGGCCAGCTTTACTCCTATTCTTTCGGCTATCAAGAGCCCAGTGGCGCTTTCCGGACCATTATGGCCTATCAGAACGGCTGCATAGGTAGCTGTCCCCGCATCAACTACTGGTCTAATCCCGACGTGAGCTACACCGGTCTCCCAACCGGGGTACTCTACACTGCGGGCAATTCCGCCGATAATCGACGCACGCTCAACAACTCTGCTTATACCGTAGCCAACTTTCGCACATCCGTCTCCACGAAAACCTTGCTCTGGTCAGGAACGGGCGGCATTGCAAGCATCTGGACCCTCGACGGCTCTAATAATTTATCGTCCTACGTCCAATACGGCCCTTACAGCGGCTGGACGCCGGTGAGCTTCAGCCAGAACCCATCCGATTCAACGAAAAGAACCCTGCTCTGGGCGGGAACGGGAGGATATGCAAGTATCTCGACCCTCGACGGCTCCAATAATTTAACGTCCTACGTCCAATACGGCCCTTACAGCGGCTGGACGCCGGTGAGCTTCAGCTATAACCCATCCGATTCAACGAGAACTCTGCTCTGGGCGGGACCGAGCGGATCTGCAACCAGTTGGACCCTCGACAGCTCCAATAACTTTTTGACGTACACGGCATACGGCCCTTACAGCGGCTGGGCGCCGGTCAATATCCAGTAAAATCGGCAATAGTGATACTGGTAGAGGAATGACCGGACGAAAGATTTGAAGCGAAAAAAACCGAAAGGTTGAAAATGCCGGAACTCCGGTTCGGTGCCGAGGGGCCGAACGGTCATCGCGCCGGAGTTCCGCCACGGTTGATAAGTATCCTCTTGCCAACCGAAAGCAGCACCTTGTAATAAATCGTGTTTTCTCTTGACTCGACTTCCGCCTAAAGTTTTCTTCAAGCATAACTTCTGGTCTTTGATCATAATTTTCTTCACCTTCCCCAAACAGGTCTATTGCCAAGAAACGTTTTTTTCGGCATACTACCCGATGATGAAAAGTCAGCCTGAAACGTTACGCCCCCTAAAGCCTCGTCACCGGGAAAGTATGTTGATCCAAATGGAACCTCAAATCAATTCAGACAATGTGACCAGCCCGGTCGCTCCCTCCCCTCGTCCCTTTGCCCGGCGTATATTTCAGACCTTCGTGATTCTAACGGCCATGGGGGTGGCCGGCTATGCGGTGACTCAATTTCACACCATTCGGAAATTTGAAAATCCCATTGCTTATGCCATGGTGGGCGACATTTTATATTTAGTTGAAAAAGAAAATAACACCCTTCTTGAACTGCGAGGTTTCCAATCCGGGCAGCCCATGTCGGCCACCGGAATTTATCGGATTGAAGAGGACGACGCAGAATACTATTATATGGTTCGCAAAATCCATCCCGGCCCTGAGGGAATAATCGTCCATAGTTACGTTTACAAGAAAGGATCCCGGGAGTTCGTGGGCTACAGATATCGCCGGTACCTAGATCCGAATCACCCCCCCCTGGATATTTTTACCATTTATTTTAAGACTCCCCTGGACTACCCGGAGGTCAACTATGCCTACGATCAGGCCGGATATCATTTCTTTGTAAATAATATTAATGGATTGCATAATGTCTGGCGTGTCCCTCCACAAGGCCGGGTGGTCATGCGCGATGACGTGGTTCCCCCGGAAGTCCGGTCATACGGCGACTTGAACGACACCCTGTCTCAGTGGGGAGATATCACCATTGGCCCGGAAGAACGGATATTTGTTTCCTCCAGCGCCACGGGCCGGGTGATTGAATACGCACCGGACGGCCGCCGAGTCAGGGATATAGGAACCGTCGGATTTGCTCCGGGCGAACTTCTGGCCCCCGTCAACATCTTCTTTGTCAGCCTTGACCAGGCCAGGCCGGCCTTACTGACCGTGGCCAGCACGGGCAACCGGACCTGGACTCAGTTTGACGCGGCCGGGCAGGTGGTCCAGACCATCTCCCCCCTGGCCGCGGGATACCCCTACCCCGACATTTTGGTGGAGGATATCTTTGCCCCTGAACCGGCCGGGAAAAGGTACTCTTTTGACCTGGTCAACAAGAGCTTAGTCATCCATGGGGACAACTTTACCGTTTGCGACACTTACCGGGCCACCCCATGGAGCAAACTGCTTATTCTGATGGCCGGGGCCTTAACTCTTCTGGTCATTGGGGTGTATGCGGGGAAACTGGCCCGGTTTTGGGTAAACTTGCGAGTCCCGTTTTTCGTCAAGCTGCTGGTCCTGTTTCTCCCTGTGCTGGTGTTCAGCGGATGGTGCGTGGGGGACTGGGTCAAGGACATCATGATGGCGGATCTGGAAGCGGAATTCCTTCGCCGGTCAGCCAACCTGGCCCGGGCCGTGGTCAATACGCTGTCCCTGGCCGACCTGGAAGGGATTGCGGCCCCCGAAGACAGGGGGAAACCGGTTTACGAAAAGGTGTACCAGACCATCACCCGATTGGTGGACACCAAGAACGTTTCTCGAACGCCCAAATGGGTCTTACACAAGATCCTCGACGGCAAATTCTATTTCGGGGTCAATATCTGGCGCGGGCCGATCTTTGAACCGGTCATCGTTCCCAAAGACCGAAACATTTTCTTCGCCGTGGTCAAAGAAAAGACCTGTCAACAAGGCCGGTACGCGGATGAGCAGGGTCAGTGGTTTAGTTATCTCACGCCCATTTTGAACGCTCACGGCGAGGTCATCTACGTCCTGGAGCTTTACCGGCCCTCCGAAGAGTTTGACCGGGCCGATCACGAAGCCAATATCCAGGTGTTGCAAGTGGTGGGAGCGACGACGTTATTTACGGCGTTACTGGTGCTGGTTTTCTCCTATGTGTTCACCCGGCCGTTGCGGCGGCTGATCCAGGGCACCCGAATCATCAGTACCGGCGACTTTGATCATCGGATCGGGACATTATCCAGAGACGAAGTGGGCGACCTGGCCGGGGCGTTTGATCAGATGGCGGTCGACCTGGGCCGGTATACCCAAGACCTGGCCCGGACTACGGCTGAAAAGGAACGAATTCAAAGTGAATTACGCCTGGCTCGCCGCATTCAGCAAGATGCCTTGCCGACGATTTTTCCACCCATCCCCGAAGCCGGTAACGTGGAAATTTTCGCCCGAACAGAGCCGGCCAAGGAGGTCGGCGGGGATTATTACGATTTTTTCCTGATAGATGAAAATCATATCGGGGTGGTGGTGGCCGACGTCTCGGGCAAGGGGGTGCCGGCGGGATTATTCATGATGCGGACTCGGACCTTGCTCCGGAGTGTAATGGTCAATAATCTGAGCGCCGCCGAGGCCATCTCCAAGACCAATGATTTTTTATCGATAGATAACCCTTCGGCCCATTTCGT
>JADFYA010000117.1 GCA_015233285.1 Deltaproteobacteria bacterium
GATTACTAATGCAGGCAGCCGAGAAATATCACCTTCAGGTAACCACTGATGATGTCAGATCATACATCGCCAACCTGCCTGAACTTCAGGTCGACGGTCGATTTGACGAACGCCGCTATTTCGGCTTGCTGCAAGCCAACAAGATGAAACCGGCCGAGTTTGAGAATACCGAAAGACAATATCTCGAGAATCAAAAAATCAGCAATGTGGTTATGGCCTCGGCCAAGGTGTCTGACGATGAAGCTTATAACCGGTTCATGGTTCAGGCGGAAAAGGTGAATTTGTCTTTTGTCGCCTTTTCCGGTCGCGACTATGCCGACAGCGTGACTTTTACTCCGGTGGCGTTGAACGAATTCTTCGAGAAGAATAAAGAAAAATTCCGTGTTCCCGAGAAGGTCAAGGTTCGGATACTGGCCTTTAAAATATCCGACCTTGAGAAGAACGTTAATCCATCGCCCCAGGAAATTAAAGATTATTATAATGATCGACAGGATAAATTTACCGAGCCCAAACAGGTCAGAGTCAGGCAAATTATTAAACCGCTGCCAAAGAACCCCACAGCGGAAGACACTGAAAAGGTCAGACAGAACATCCTGGCGGTGTTGAAACGGGCTCAATCCGGCGAAGACTTTGCCGAACTGGCCAAACAGCAAAATGAGGGCCCCCTGGCCATCAAAGGTGGTGACATGGGCTATATCAAACGGGGACAAACGGCCCCGGCCTTTGACAAAGTCATTTTCTCCCTAAAAGCCGGTGAGATCAGCGAACCGATCCAGACCCCCGCCGGCTGGCATTTGATCAAAATTGAAGATATTCAAAAAGAGGCGCTCAAACCTTTTGATAAAGTTAAAGATGAAATCATCAAAGAGATCAAAACCCGAGAGGCGATGACCAAGGCTGACGATGTAGCCGACGCTGCCGCCGAAGCGGTTTATAAAGCGGGTAACCTTTCGGCATACGCTAAGGCAAATAAGCTGACCTTGATTGAGACGGGCTACTTTGCGAAGAATGATAAGTTAGCCGAGGTCGGGAACGAGGATGAGGTGGTCAAGACCGCCTTTGCCTTGACCAAGGGAGAAGTGAGTGCGGTCCTAAATCTTAAGAGTGGTAACTACATTCTTGAGCTGGTCGATCTGAAGAAATCCTATCTGCCAAAAATGGATGAAGCCAAGGCCGAAGCAGAGAAGGCTTTCCGGGAAAAGCTGGGGACCGACCTGGCCAAGGAAAAAGCGGCCAAACTGCTGGAGGCAATGCGGGCCAAAGATAGCCTTGATGTCTACGCTCGGGAACAAAAGAAAACCATTGAGGAAACCGGGCCATTCGCCAGGGGCAAAGCGGTGCCGAAAATTGGAGATGTTCCGGATCTGTCGAACGCCGCGTTTACTCTTTCGGCTAAGACTCCCTACCCTAAGACGGCATTCGAAAAAGGTGACACCTTCTATGTGGTTCGGTTTAAAGAACATACTCTGCCCGACGCCAAAACTTTCGCCCAGGAGAAAGACAAACTCGTACGAGAAATATATCAGGAGAAGCGGCCGGATCTGTTTACTAAATGGTTGGAATATCTAAAGAAAAAATCTGATATCAAGACTGTTAACAAACTGGACGGATAATTATTTTACGGGACTGGTCCCCAGCCTCGCCAAATTTATCATCACCCTGAAGGCAACCATATCCTGAAGCCCATTAAAGGCTTCGGGATTTTTTTTGGGGTGCACCGGCCGGGGCGCATTTTTTTGGAACTGGAAGTCCTCTTGACAACCACCGGATGATGATTAACTTAAATCTAAGAAACAGAATCAAGCCTATATGAAAATAGGTATAAATGGAAGAAAATGAAAGGAGGGGATAAATATGGCAGAGGAACTAGAAAGATTTCACGGAAGACCCTACTGGATGATTACCGGGGCCTGTGAACCCATCGGGGATGTTTTCACAGATCGACTCTATTTTGAAACTCTGAGGGATAGAGGCGAGGAAGTAGCCTGCGAAGAAGAATGCGTGTGTTGCTGACGACGCCCGGTTTAAATAGAAAATAAGAAGGCCGGAAAATGATTATCCGGCCTTTTGCATTGCTAGGTTTTTAAAATTGGCCCGATGAAAAAGAGGTAACACCGGAGTCGGCTTAGAACTCCGCTAACTGGGCATCCGGCCCACGTAATTGGCCACCAGGTCGCCCACTTCGGAAGTGGAATGGCCCATGCGGCCCGCTTCTACCCCAGTCATATCTTTGACCAGGACGGTCTTTATGGCGGTCAAGACGGCCGCCGTCGCTTCCTTCTCACCCAGGTGGTGCAGCATCATCTGGGCTGCGGCAATGGCGGCCAGCGGGTTAATCACGCCTTGACCGGTATACTTGGGGGCCGACCCACCGATGGGTTCAAACATGGACACTCCGGCAGGATTGATGTTCCCTCCCGCGGCAATACCCATCCCGCCTTGGATCATGGCGCCCAGGTCCGTAATGATGTCGCCGAACATATTGTCGGTGACGATAACATCAAACCATTCGGGATTTTTGACCATCCACATGCAGGTCGCGTCCACGTGGGCATAGTCGGTGGTGATGTCCGGATACTCTTTGGCGACCAGGTGAAAGACCCGCTCCCACAGGTCGAAGGCGTAAGTCAGGACATTGGTTTTGCCGCACAACGTCAACTTCTTTCGTTTGTTCCGGTCCCGGCAGTAGTCAAAGGCGTACCGGAGACATCGTTCCACGCCCAGACGGGTGTTGATCGACTCCTGGACCGCCACCTCGTCTTTGGTGCCTTTCCGCAATACCCCGCCGGCTCCGGCGTAGATTCCTTCAGTATTCTCCCGGACGACCACGAAATCGATTTGCTCCGGGCCCTTGTCTTTGAGCGGCGTGGCCACTCCGGGATACAGTTCCACGGGCCGCAAATTGATATATAGATCAAGTTCAAAACGCAGTCGCAGGAGAATTTGCTTTTCCAAAATGCCGGGCTGCACCTGGGGATGTCCGATCGCGCCCAAAAAGATGGCGTTCATTTCCTTCAGTTCGTTAAGGACTGAGTCGGGCAGGAGTTCCCCGGTCTTCATGTACCGTTCCCCGCCCAGGTCAAAGTTTTGAAAACGCAATTCAAAACCGAATCGTTCCCCGGCCCGGCGGAGGGCCTTGACGCCTTCAGCCACTACTTCGGGTCCGGTTCCATCTCCCGGTATCAGTGCGATGCTGTAACTCTTGGTCATGAAAATCCTTTCCGGCCGGCTGACTCTAACCTTGAATAACGTGTTCTCCTGTCGAAAAAAGTTAACGACAGAGGGTCTCAAGGCTAACTAGAGGACGCCGAGAAAAGCAGTTAATCGGATTTTTTGGGCAGCCAACTCATCATGCTTCGGAGTTTTTCCCCGACTTGTTCAATTTGATGTTCTTTTCCCTGACGCCGCAAGGCATTCATGACCGGCCGGCCGGCCTGGTTTTCCAATATCCATTCTCGGGCGAAGAAGCCTGATTGAATGTCACGGAGGGTTTGCTGCATGGCCTGACGGACTTCCGGGCCGATAACCCGGCCGCCTCTGGTCAGGTCTCCATATTCGGCGGTGTCGCTGATGGAATGGCGCATATTGGACATGCCGCCTTCATACATCAAATCAACGATCAGCTTGAGTTCGTGGAGACATTCAAAATAGGCGATTTCCGGCCGGTATCCGGCCTCGACCAGCGTCTCGAATCCGTACTGGACGAGTTTAGTCACGCCGCCGCAGAGGACGGCTTGCTCGCCAAACAGATCCGTCTCCGTCTCCTCGGCAAACGTGGTTTCCAAGACCCCGGCCCGGGTGGCGCCGATGCCCCGGGCATAGGCCAGAGCGCGCTCCAGAGCCTTGCCGGTGGCGTCTTGATGAATGGCCACCAGTGAGGGGACTCCGGCGCCCCGCTCGAACTCCCGGCGGACCAGATGCCCCGGACCCTTGGGCGCAACCATGGCTACATCGACTCCTTTGGGAGGGACAATCTGGCCAAAGTGAATGTTAAACCCGTGGGAAAACATAAGCATTTTGCCGGGGGTCAATTCAGGCTCGATTTCTTCCCGGTATAATTTGGCCTGTCTCTCGTCCGGGACCAGGATCTGAATGAGTTGGGCCTGTTTGGCTGCTTCCCGCACGGGCAAAGGCTCAAACTCAAAACGTTTGGCCCGGTCATATCCGGCGCCTCCGGGTCTTTGGCCGATGATGACGTCAACGCCGCTTTCCCTAAGATTCAGGGCCTGGGCGTGCCCCTGGGAGCCAAAGCCGATGACGGCCACTTTAGAGCCTTTTAACGTCTCTATCTTTGCATCAACATCATAGAATATCTTCATGACAATTTCCCTTTCTTACTTCGGGCCATGGCAATAGACCCGGTGCGAGCGATTTCGGCAATCCCGAATGGTCTGATCAGGTCCAATAGAGCTTCGATTTTACCGCGGGCGCCGGTGACCTCAATTGTTATTTCATGGTGGGTAACATCCACTACTTTGCACCGGAAGATATCGACAATCCGCAGGATCTCTGCTTGATGACCGCCGCTGGTCTTGGCCTTGACCAAAGCCATCTCCCGTTCTACAAATTCGGTGCCCTCATAATCGATGACCTTAATGATATTGATCAGCTTGTTCAGTTGCTTGTTAATTTGCTCCTGAATCTGATTGTTGCCCCTGGTGACCAGCGTAACTCTGGAGACTTTATCATCCATGGTCGCGGCCACGCACAAACTCTCGATATTGAACCCACGGGCGCTAAATAGTCCGGCCACCCGGGACAGCACTCCCGGTTCGTTATCGACCAGTATAGACAGAGTGTGTATTTCTTCTTTTTCGGTATCCATGTTGCTCGCCTTTTCTGACAGGTCATGTGATGGGGCCGTCATTCGAGCTGCCCCAATATGATTTGGCCCTTGGCCGTAGTCTTGTTTGATGAGTCTCGGGTGCGGTTTTGGTCAACCGATCCAACCCTGGGACCATGTGGCGGAGAAGTATAACCCAAAAAATTCATAAAGAAAAGAGGTAATATGGCAAGGTAACGGCTTTCCGGCCGGGTTTGACGAAAAAAGTTTTATTATTTTAAGTAGATGTGTTTAATTATTTAACTTTGTTACGGCCTCGACATCACTTTGCCAAAACTTGACGAATAAGTTTGGCCAGACGGGTGATATCGATTGGTTTGATCAGAAATCCGCGGCACCCCATTTCCCTGGCTTTGTTCGCATCAATCGCCTCGCTGAATCCGGTGCAAAGGATAACCGGGATATCGGGCCGCCGGCGCATGATTTCCCGAGCCAGATTATCGCCGGTCATATGGGGCATGGCCATATCCGTAATCAACAAGTCAAAATCATCGGGATTGGCCATGAAGGCCCCCAGGGCTTCCACTCCGCCGGTCTTGGCGGTAACTCTGTATCCCAACCGTTCCAGCATCCTCTTGCATGTATCGACCAACCCCGGTTCATCATCCACCAGCAGCACGGACTCGGTCCCCTTGGGGATGACCTCTTCGATATCGCCATACGACTCGGGTTCCATTGAGACCGCCGGCAGCAGGACGTTAAAAGTTGAGCCGCGGCCAGGGAGACTATAAACGCTGATGGCGCCGCCATGACTTTTGATGATGCCGTGGACGATGGCCAGGCCCATGCCGCTGCCTTGGCCGATATCTTTGGTGGTGAAGAAAGGGTCAAAGATGCGGTCAATGATGTTGCGGTCAATCCCATGGCCGGAGTCGCTGACGGTTAGTTTAAAGTAGGGTCCCGGTTTCAGATCAATGTATCCGGCCGCGGAATCAGGATCAAGATAGAAATCATCCAAGCTGATGTCCAGGGCTCCGCCGCTTTCCGCCATGGCGTGGGCCGCGTTGGCGCCGAGATTTATCAGGACCTGATGGATTTGAATCTGGTCCCCCAGGACAGTCGCTTGCCCGGTAGATATTTCCGGCTGGATGATAATATTGGCCGGGAGCGAAGCACGGAGAAATTTTACACCTTCTTGAATGATCAACGAGATGTCAATCAGTTTTTTCTCCGGCTTGGACTGCCGGCTCAAGACCAATATCTGTTGGACTAAGTCTCTGGCCCTCTTCGCGGCTGTAAATATCCCTTCTAAGAATTCCGGTTCAACGATACCTGATTTGGCGTCATCCAGGGCTAGTTGCGTGTAGCCGAAAATGGAGCCAAGAATGTTATTGAAATCGTGGGCGATGCCGCCGGCCAGGGTGCCGATGGCCTCCATCTTCTGGGCTTGACGGAGTTGAGCCTCAAGTTTCCGGTGGTCCGTAATGTCGAACTCAAAAACGGCCACCTTGACCACCTGGCCGTGGTTGTCTATAATCGGAGTGATGATGGAATCACTGACCATTCCCTGACGTTCGTCCTCACACCGGACTTGTTTTTTCTCGCGCAGCACGTCCTCGAATACGGCTTTTCTTCGGTCCCGTATTTCCGGAGGGAACAGGTCCCAAATGGACCGGTCGACGATGTCGGAAACCGGGCGGCCGAATCTCACCGCCAATGTCTCGTTGGCGTCAAGGCAACTGCCCTTGTCATCTAGCAAAAACGCCGCGGCATTAGGGATGTTGAGCAGAATCCGGGCGGTTTCCTCACTTTCCCGCAAAGCGGTTTCGGCCAATCTCCGGCGGCGTTGCTGAATCAGGAGCAGGACGATCAATGACGATTGTATCAAAAGAAAGGCAATAGCCCCGATGACATACTCGCGATAATCGGTCCACAACGAGGGAGGCCGGTTGACTACGATACTGCCTTTTGGCAAATTGGACTCGCTGATCCCCCAGCGGTTGAGCTGCCGCCAGTTTAATGTGGTTGCCGTAATAATTTTAAGGTTGGTCAGTGGGGCGGTGAGGGCATATTGACCATTCAAGATGTCGAGGGCCAGTTTCGCGGCCCGGGCGCCTTCAGCCCCATAGCTGATCATGGAACCACCGACTACTAAGTTGATGATCTGGTCATAGATGGCGAAAACAGGCGAGTTGGCCGTTTTAGTGATCACCTTGGCCATCTCTGCGGGGACGAAGGCCCGGCCGGTCTTGTCTCTGTAAAAAGCTATGTAGATGACGACGGTATCTGGTGGAAGGGAAGATATCCGTTGCAGCGTTTCTTCGTAGGTAAGCCTGCTGCCGTACTCAAACTCCAGTTTGTCGGCCCACGGGGCAAATTGCTTTTTAGCCTCACGTTCCCACCGCTGTTCGTCCTCACTGTTACCTAGCACGGTAAAAACTCGCCTGGTTTTAGGAAAAAGAGACACGGCCGTCTCCAGCGTCCCGGACATGTCTAGAATGCTCGGTATTTGAATGATTCGGCGGGGTGGTTCGACCGCCGTAATTGTGTCGGCCGAGAGAATGCTTAGAGTCGGCGCGGTTGGAAAAAGATCCTTACCTTCATTCAAGATGAAATCCCTGGCCAGGCCTTCAACTGTGATAATCAAGTCTATCTTGTGGTGGTCGTATTTCTGATGGAGTAAATCGAGAGAGTGCTGCCGATATTCCTTGTCGCTGTTGCGGATCAGGTCCAGGTCTTCAATATAGATATTTTTAGAAGGAAACCCGGCATGGTCCATGACGGACATAAATGCGTCCATATTTTTTCTATAGGCCGGCAAATAGTAGCTGGCTGAGTAGAGGACGAGTATGGCTTTAGAGGCGGCCGGAGACGGCATAACTGTCTGCGTTGGGGGCGCGGCCAGGCTCCCAATGACCGGGAAGGTCACAATTACCAACAACCCCGTGGCGATCAGGCAAGTCAGCCGCATGCCCCGGCTAATGGCTTTGATCACAACACTCATAGTTATACTCCTATTTTGTGGCCCGCCCCAGATAGGCGCTTCGACGGGCTGACCCAGCATCCAGGTACATTGGATTGACCTCACTTTGCCAATAGTTGACGAATAAGTTTGGCCAATCGGAGGACCTCAATCGGCTTCATCAGAAACCCCTTAATGCCTGTTTCGTGTATCTTCTCCTCGTTAAAGGTCTCGCTGTATCCGGTGCAAAGTATGACCGGTATTTCAGGACGGAGGGACATGATCTCCCTGGCCAGGTTATCGCCCGTCATATAGGGCATAGTCATGTCCGTAATCACCAGGTCATAGTCTTGGGGCGACGCTTTAAACATCTCCAACGCCTCCAGGCTGCTGGTGCTGGACGTAACCCGGTAGCCCAATCTAACCAATATGTTCTCGTGCGTGGCAATCAGTCCCGGTTCGTCGTCGACGAGTAGTACGCGTTCTGAGCCACGGGGTATCTCCGTGGTTACTTCGGTGATCTCCGCCGCTTTTACTCCTATGAATTTGGGCAGGAGAACGCTAAAAATGGACCCCTTACCCGGCTCACTATAAGCATTTACAGATCCGCCGTGGTGTTTGACAATACCATGGACAATGGACAAGCCCATACCGGTCCCTTTACCGATGTCCTTGGTCGTGAAAAATGGGTCGAAGATTCGGTCAATGACGCTTGGGGCGATTCCATGACCGGAATCTTGGACAGTCAGTTTGAGATAGGGTCCCGGTTTCAAATCCACGTATCGGGTGGCGGAATCGGCATCAAGGTGGAAATCAGTCAGCCCGATGTCTAAATTCCCGCCTTTCTCAGCCATAGCGTGGGCCGCGTTTGTGCCGAGATTGATCAAGACCTGGTGGATTTGAGTCGAATCTCCCAGTATAACTGCTTCTCCGACCGACATTTCTTTACGGATGACGACATTAGACGGTAGTGACGCCCGGAGAAATTTTATCCCTTCTTCGATAATCACTGATACATCCACTGGTTTCTTCTCGTGTCTTGACTGCCGGCTCAAAACCAAAATCTGTTGAACCAAGTCCCTGGCCCGTTTAGCCGACTTAAATATCTCTCCCAAGAATTCTAAATTGGCTAGACCCGATTTGGCATCATCAATGGCCAGTTGTGTATAGCCGAAGATGGTGCCTAGGATATTGTTGAAATCGTGAGCTATCCCTCCAGCCAGGGTCCCGATGGCTTCCATCTTTTGGGCCTGGCGAAGCAGAGCCTCCAGCCTGGCTTTTTCTTCTCCCGCGTTCACACGTTCAGTACAATCCCGGAACATGCCTAACAGGCTCTCTACCCCGCTGATATTTATTGGGGAGGAGAGTATATCGGCATAAAAGACTGAGCCGTCTTTGCGTTTTACAGGAATGTCCTGAATCAAGTCTATTTCGCCCCTGACCTGTTTCTCAAACAAATCTACGATGCGGATGAGGTCGGCTGCCGGATGAATGTCGAAGACACCTAATTGTTTTAGTTCTGCCCAGTTGTAGCCCAGCATGGCGCAGATCATCCG
>JADFYA010000118.1 GCA_015233285.1 Deltaproteobacteria bacterium
CTGCCGGGAACGGGGCATGACCGAACCTGACATTGATGAGATGGGCAAACACGACTCCTAGTAGGGATTCTATTCTTCGGGAAAGGTTAAAGGCAGATTAAAGCCCATCCGGAGGATACTGCCTTGTTACTGCTTAAATCACCGGCTGGGCCTTCGGTTCACCTCATGTGAATGGGTTCACATGAAAAAAGATAACATGAACCCACCAATTCAACTATGCGGCATGAGCTTTTGAAGCCTCCGTCCGCAAATGATAGACGGCGCCACTCTTGGCGGTCATAAATGGCCTGGCGGGCCCCGAATCATGAAAACAAAAATTCGTCCGCCCGGCATAACTATTTATCGTCACACGCTATTTTAAAAAGTGACGGCGCCCTTGATCCAACTTCCGTGTAAAATAGGCGAAACTTAACAAACTACGATTAATAAGTCAAGTTGAAAAAACTAATCAGGCATTAAAATAAAGATCGGTGCTGGTTGCTCGGTGACTTCAACAAGCAACGAGTAATAAGCAACAAGCAACAGGCAACCCTCAACCAGGTCTGACCACGCCCGTTATATACAGATACGCCGCCGGCAGAGCCAACAACGCGCTGTCCAGCCGGTCGAGCAGCCCCCCGTGGCCGGGAAAAATAATGCCCGAGTCTTTGGCGCCCACTGCCCGCTTGAGCATCGACTCAATCAGGTCTCCCAACTGGCCCAAGACAGACAGCCCCAAGGCCATGATCACAGTGTGTTTTACCGACAAACTCGGAAGGCATAGAGAACGATAGATCAAGGCGCACACCAGGGCCGCGATCAAACCGCCCACCGCCCCTTCCACCGTCTTCTTCGGACTCACCGCCGGCATGAGTTTGTGTTTTCCAATAGTCCGACCCGTGAGGTAGGCCCCCGTATCAGTGCAGGCCGTAATGACAAAGACCAGCAAGACCCAGTATGGTCCCGACGGCAGGGTTCTCAGCCCGATAATGCTGGACAAAAATCCCCCGACATAGACCACTCCGAAAAAAACCTTGCCCAGATCTGCCGGAAGCTCTCGCGAAGGCGGCCGAAGAAAAAGGATGAGCGTCATGACCAGTAAAAAGGCCGCCACCAGACCCAGCCACGGCCCGTTGGTCATCTTGACCCAAAAAAACAAAGGCGCCATTAATCCGGCGCCTAACCCAATTCTTCTTAAAACCGCATCCCGCTTGTTCAAGACCAGGCTAAAGTACTCGTGTAGCCCAACCCCGATCGCCACCGCCACCACTCCCACAAAAATAGGCAGAGGCACCCAAAAAACCACCCCGATCAAAAAGGCTACCAGAATCAACGCCGTGGTCAATCTGTTCAAATTGATCTCCCCTACTCTTTCCGGGCGATGGCCACCTGTTCCCCGGTCATCCCGAATCGTCTTTCTCGCTGCTGAAAATCTTCAATGGCGGCCAGCAGTTGTTCTCGGCGAAAATCAGGCCAAAGGGTGGTGGTGAAGTAGAGTTCAGCATAGGCGATTTGCCACAACAAGAAATTACTCACCCGGTATTCCCCACTGGTCCTGATCAGCAAATCAGGGTCAGGCATTCCGTGGGTATACAGAAAGGCGGAAAATATCTCCGGCGTAATCTCTTCCGGGGTCAGGGCGCCCTCTTTGACTCGAAGGGAGATTCTTTTGGCCGCATCGACAATCTCGTCCCGGCCGCCATAACTCAAGGAAAGATTTAGGACCATGTCCCGGTTGTGGGCCGTCTGATCCATGGTCTGTTTCAACCGGCGCTTGATCCCTTTCGGTAAGTCATCTAACCGGCCGATAACATTTAGCCGGATGCCGTTCGACAGCATCTCGTCCAGTTCGGATTTCAGGAATCGGCCCAACAGGGCCATCAGAGCCTTTATTTCTATCTTCGGCCGTTGCCAGTTCTCGATGGACAGGGCATATAACGTCAGGTATTTGATGCCGATTTCCCGGCTGGCTCGGACTATTGTCCGGACCGACTCGGCGCCTTCACGATGCCCGGCAATTCGGTCAAGGCCGCGTTGCTTGGCCCACCGGCCGTTACCATCCATGATGATGGCCAGATGCACTGGAATAGAATTTTGGTTTGCAATACTCTTCACGGGGCCTCAAACCTGAAAGAAAATTAGACGCATCAGACCGGCTAAAATTCCATGATTTCCTTTTCTTTATCGGCACATACTTTGTCCGCCTGGCTGATGTAGCCATCAGTCAATTTTTGAACTTTTTCCTGATGCTTAAACAATTCGTCTTCAGAGATTACCTTGTCTTTCTTCAGTTCTTTAAGTACCTCGTTAGCATCCCGGCGGGCGTTCCGAATGGCTACTTTATTTTCTTCAGTCAACTTTTTGACCACCTTGACCAGTTCCTTGCGCCGCGCCTCAGTCAGGGCCGGGATGGATACCCGGATGATCTTACCGTCGTTCATCGGGGTCAAGCCCAAGTCAGATTTTAAGATTGATCTCTCGATATGACTGATCAAGCCGTTATCCCAAGGCTGAATCACGATTAACCGGCTTTCCGGGACAGAGAGCGACGCCACTTGATTCAACGGCATCTGGGTGCCGTACGCGTCCACTCTGATTCCGTCAAGCAACGTAACCGATGCCCGGCCGGTTCTGACCCGGCTGAAATCACGGTTCAAGATCGCCAGGGTCTTTTCCATCTTATCGTTAAGTTCGTCAAATAATCCGTCAATCACTTTCTTCTCTCCTCACCACGGTCCCGATATCCGACCCGGTAATGATTTTAACTAGATTTCCTGGGGTAGTCAAATCGAAGACGACAACCCGGAGGTCTCCGTCTTTAGCCAACGAGATGGCCGTGGTATCCATGACCTTGAGGTTGAGGGCAAGCGCCCGGTCATAGGTCAGGCGGTTAAACCGCCGGGCTGTAGGATTTGTCACCGGGTCTGAATCATAGATGCCGTCTACCTTCGTCCCCTTGAATAAGGCGTCGGCCCGGACTTCCAGAGCCCGCAAGGCCGCAGCCGTGTCCGTGGTGAAGAAAGGGTTCCCGGTTCCGGCCGCCATGATAACCACTTTGCCTTCATTAAGGTAGCCGACAGCCTTTTCCGCATTGTATGGCTCAACCATGGTCCCGATGGGTATGGCTGAAAGGACCACCGCCGGGACCCCATGATTCAATAAAGCGCCCCTGAAGGCAATAGAATTCAGCACGGTAGCCAACATCCCGATATGATCTGCCGAAACACGGTCCAGTCCATAGTCGTCGGCTCGGATGCCCCGGAAGATGTTGCCGCCACCGATGACCATCGCCGTCTGGACACCCATCTCGGTGGTCTCTTTCAACTCGGCCGCCAGGCCCTGGATAACATTCGGCATAATGCCAAATCCCGTGCCGCCGGCTAAGGCCTCGCCGCTAATCTTCAGCAGTATGCGTTGATACACCGGTTTAAGCAACATTTATCTCCGGATTAGTGATTACAACTGGTTGTTCAAGCTTAAAAAAACTACCTGGAATTAGGCCACAGTCTCCCCGACCTGGAACCTGGCAAATCTGGCCACCGTGATGTTATCACCCAGTTTAGCGGCCTGTTGTTTTACCAGGTCTTGGATCGAGACATCACCGTCTTTGATGTAAGGCTGTTCCAACAAGCAAACCTCGGAATAGAATTTCTTCATCTTCCCATCGACCATTTTTTCCGCCACTTTTTCCGGCTTACCCGAATCGATGGCCTGGGCCAGGTAGATCGCCCGCTCACGATCCAACATTTCAGAGGTGACCTCGTCACGACAGACAAAGCCGGGATTGGCCGCGGCAATCTGCATGGCCAGGTTCTTGCCCAACTCTTTGAAAGCGTCGTTGGTGCAAGTTCCGGGCGAGGCACAATTCAGTTCCACCATCACGCCCAATTTTCCACCGGCATGGATGTAACTAATAATTTGACCTTCCGGGGCTTTTTCCCCTACCTGAAACCGGGCTGTGCGTCCAATGGAAATACTTTCACCCACTTTGGCCACAGTCTCATTAACCAGGTCTTGCACCGTAATATTACGGTCATTGACATAGGGCTGGGATAACAGGTCAGCGGACCCGGCATCGGCTGCGGCCACTTGCTGGGCCAGGCTGTAGCCTAAGCCCTTAAAAGCATCCGTGTTGGCTGAAAAATCGGTTTCACAATTCAGTTCCAATAACACGCCGAGTTTCCCGTCGGCCTCAATGTAACTGATAATCTGGCCTTCCGAAGTCGCCCGGCCGGCTCTTTTCCGGGCCGTGGCCAATCCTTTTTGCCTTAAGTAATCCATGGCCTTATTCATATCCCCGTCTGATTCTATCAGCGCCTTCTTGCAATCCATCATCGGGGCATTGGTCTTGTCTCGGAGTTCCTTGACTAACGCGGCAGAAATAGACACTTTAACCTCCCTAAACATCTGATGAAGCGTCTGCTTCACGCTTTTTTTCATGTTTGTGTTCGATAATCACGCCCGAACCCGCTTCAGTTCGGATAACCTCCCGGCCTTCCGCATCCATTTCTCGGGAATAGTCGTCCCCATCCCGTTTGTCACGTACGACGTTATATCGCTCTTCCCTGACCTTAATTCCCTCGATGCAGGCATCGGCGATCTTCGAGGTCATTAACCTGATCGATCTGATGGCGTCATCGTTGCCCGGGATAACATAGTCGACATTTCCCGGATCACAGTTGGTATCCACAATGGCCACGACCGGAATGTTGAGTTTGTTGGCTTCGTGGATGGCGATTCTTTCTTTTTTAGGGTCAACCACAAATAGGGCGCCGGGCAAAGACGACATCCGTTGGATCCCGCCCAGGTTCTTTTTCAATTTTATCGTTTGCTTATCCATTTGGACCACTTCTTTTTTGGGAAATCTATTGATCTCACCGGTTTCCTTAAGTGTTTCCAGATGATTCAGCTTTTCAATACTCTTCTTGATGGTCTGAAAATTGGACAACATCCCGCCCAACCAGCGGTTGTTGACAAAGTACATACCGCATCTATCCGCTTCTTCGGTGACCGTTTCTTGGGCCTGCTTCTTGGTTCCGACAAACAAAACCGAATGACCCTCTACGACCGTATTGACGATGAAGTTATAAGCTTCCCGAAAGAGCTGCACCGTCTTCTGGAGATCGATAATGTAGATCCCGTTCCTGGCCCCGAAAATATACGGCTTCATTTTGGGATTCCACCGCCTGGTTTGGTGACCGAAATGGACACCGGCTTCCAACAGTTGCTTCATGGTGATGTAGGACACGATTTTTCTCCTTGGTTCGATTTAGGTTTGACCTCCGCCTCGTCAACGACGCCGGCTTGACCCCTATCCCTTGGATGGTGCGGAACGGGAAACCTGGGGCCGCGGCTCCAAGCGCGTGTTAATTTATAGGCCAGGCGCTTTAAAGCCCGGTTAATTAAAAACAAGGAATTATATCAAAAACGAAAATGGTTGAACAAAAAAAAAATAGGACCGCCCCGGGGGGGACAAACAAAAATGAACCTGGTCACTTCAGGAGAGCAATTGATCCGCACCGGAGCGACAATATAACCAATCCCCCGGTTGACATACAGCATTCGGCCGTCTTGCCGGTATATCCCGTTTGTGTATTTTAGCGCCAGGCTGGACAAATTCCACTCTTTGTTTCCCGGCAACACCGCCTGACCGGCATGGGTGTGTCCGGACAGGGTCAGCTCGATCCCATGACTTGCCGCTAAATCAAAGATTTCCCCTCGATGGGACAGAAGAACGGTATATACCCCCGGCTTCTTCTGCTGCAGCAGACCGGACGCCCAGCCAAAATTCCGGATGTTCTCCGCCCAACCAAAAACCGGATCATCGACCCCCATCATCTCGAGTTGTTCCTCAAACCCTGGAAAAGTAACCTTACGGTTTCTGAGCACGGCCACCCGCGTCTCAGCCAGAAGCCCGCAGACCTCTTCCACCCCGGCATAAAAATCGTGATTCCCCATCACCGCATATGCCCCTAACGGCACCTTAAGCTCCTTCAAGAAAGGAATACACGGCTTGAGAAACTCGGCCCGATGATTCACCACATCACCCGTGATCACTAAAATATCAGGTTTTAGGGCCAGAGCCGTTTCAAAAGCGTGGAGAACATCTTTAGCCCCGACCAGCGAGCCCAAGTGGAGGTCGCTCAATTGGACCAGGCTTAACCCGGCCAGCCGGGAATGCTCCGGGCCGCAGGGGATGTCCACCCTGGTCACTTTAATGTCGGTCCTAGCCTGGTAAGCGGAATATCCCGCCACGGCGAGGCTCAGCCCGAATATGGCCCGCGCCCCCTGGGACAACACCTCCCGCCGGGAAGAATCCATAGCTTGCCGCTCTACTCGAGACGTCCTTAGACGCTTTGGCAAATAATATATAATCCCCACGACCGACCAGGCCGCCAGTGTCAGGCCCGTGGTCACTATCGACCAAAAGTAGATACCCACTGGAAACACAACCCATTTCCGGGCCCAAAGGTCCAATGCAAAGATGGATGGCGACCGGAACAGAATCCACAAAATAGATCCATTCAACACCACCACCGGGATCAGCACGATCAAGGCCCGGCGGGGAATGCTCATTCCTCCGGCCGTCGGCGTCTTAAAAAAAACCAGCCACCAGACGATTACCTGCAGGCCAAAAATTGCGGTCAAAACTATATAGAATAGCAAAGGCATAGCTCAACATTACCGGGATAAAGGGTTAAAGCAAAATGCACGGGATGCCTCCCGGCGGATTAAGAGACGGTCCCGACACCGAACTGTGTGGAGATAGGGCAAAAAAAGGCGGACGCGGAAGACCGGGTAATATTTACCGCGTTTTTTCCCGGATGGCAAGTAATATCAGAACGGCCAGGCCGCTAGGACCATATTCCGGAACCAAAGGTCCAATCCAGGTGACGGAGAACCAACTCAAGGAACTTCCTCGTTCTTCTAAGTTTGTTTGCCGACTTGACGGTCTGGCCGCATCAGTTGATTCCCCGGTTTCTTGACAGGACGGGACGACTGTGCTATGGTACGCATTAGAGGAACCTCCGTTTTTTGTACTGAAGCCAATTTCAGGGTCCTTTCAAACGACGTGGCAACTGATCAGCCGTTTTGGCACCCCAAACATTCCATCAAAAACCAAGGAGGAAACTATGAGCACTACACCTCAACACTGTCCGGGTTTTGAACAGAATAAAACACTGCAATCATTCATTTGCAAGTGCCCCAACTGTGGTAAGGAAAAGGAGATTTTCTCCGACGAATTCAATAAGACGCACACCTGCTCCGGGTGTAGCCAGGCCATCGACTTCACCAAATGCACTCTGGAAAACAGTTAGTATTGATCCCCAGAGTGCGTCACATTTGTAGCGGGGGCGGAGTACCTCATGGCCGTCAAGAGTTTTTCGGCTCTTAGAGCTATGACGCGCCCCGTCATGTTTCCGGACCACACCCTTGTCAACACACAGAACCAGGATTATATCGCCGACCAATAACCCAATAACTTACCAGGGCTTAAAGACAAATTTAAGCCCTTTATTTTTGGGTGGGTAACCACCACTCAATGCTTAACCGGCAGCTCACGTTTTTCGGCATTTCTGATCCCGGCTCAACCTGATTCTGTCCGGCAGGGCTAACGGAATGATATCTTTTCATAACTAATCCAGGGAGGCGTCTTGAAGCTTAAGAGAGAAACATCATTCTTAAATATCCTGGCCGTTCTTGTGCTGGTCTTCCTGGCTTGTTCAGCCTGCACTGAAGAGCCAACGCCGCCCGCCGTTCAACCGGACCTGCCGGTGATCGTTCCGGAATACCCATTACGCAAAGGAACCATCCGAAACCCGGTGACCATTGCCAAATTGAGACACATCACCAGTGAACCCGGCAAAGACAAAGGACTGATTATCGATCTGGGCGACAAATCAATGGAAGGAATCACCCTAACCAGTCCCTATCCCTTTGAATCCGGGATAGCTGATTATCCCGTAATTCAGTATCAAAATCGGGAAATATTGACCGGCGGCCGCGGGTTGCTCCAGATCAAGGAAACAGCCCCAAAGAAATCAAGCATGTATCACCGTTTACCCGGTGTCTTTCCGCCGGCCACCAAAAGCATCGCCTTCCGGTTATACCTTCTTCGTCCCCAGGTCACTCGTGATGAACAATTCGGTTATTATGACGGCCTGGTCAATTACCGGCTAACCAAGGAGACGTTTGTCAAGAACCTGTCCCTGGTGGAAGGTCCCCAGATCATCGTTACGAGCGATTCCCCCACCCAGGCGAATATCATCTGGGAGACCGACTTACCATCGTTAGGCCAGGTTTTTCTGGCCCGGGTCATTAGTCCCTCGCCCAAAACCACACCCCAGTCCGGCCCGGCCGTCAAAGTCGGCAATGTCGACTATCAGGTCGACACCGTTGTCTCCTTTTCCGAGGCCTCCCAACTCTCCCGCCATCAACTCGCCATCGGCGGTCTGCAACCTGGGTCTGAATATATTTACGTGGTCCAAGGCGATACACCCAATGGCGAACGCATCGTCTCGGAACCATATCTTTTTAAGGCAGCGCCCCAACCCGGCCAGGGCTCGGTCATTTTCAGCTTCATCAGCGATACCAGGGCTGGTGATGAACGGGGCGAACGGGATTACATGGGGCACAACAGCGCGGTCTTGTCCCGTTTAACCGAAGATGCCTATCGCCGCGGGGCGGAGTTGATGCTCGCGGGCGGAAACTTAGTTAAGGGTTTTACCTCTGATATCGAAGACTTTCGGCTGCAACTGAAAGGATGGAAGCAATCTGTGGCGGGGTTCTGGCGAAGTCGGCCGGTTTTCACGGCCATGGGCAACCATGAGGCTTTGTCTAATGTTTATGATGACGGTAGTCCTCATGGGATCCATATGGACAAATGGCCCTATAATGAACAAAGCGCCGAGGCTGTCTTTGCCGATGAATTCTGCAATCCGGTCAATGGTCCGCAACCTTCCGACCCACGCCGGCCCACCTACAAGAAAAACGCTTACCATTTCCAATACGGACCGGTACTATTCATCTGCGTCAACAACAACTACTGGTGGACCACAGATCAAGCCATTTCCACGTATGGCGGATCCCCGCAAGGTTATATCTTTGAGGATCAGTTAGTTTGGTTTGAAAATGTGCTGACCCAGGCCAAGGCAAACGCCACTATCCGCTATATCGTTGTCTATTGCCAACAAGTGGTCTTTCCCTGCGGCGGGCACATGCAGGACGGGATGTGGTGGAATGGGAACAA
>JADFYA010000119.1:0-3029 GCA_015233285.1 Deltaproteobacteria bacterium
GATCGGTCTTGAAGCGTTAAAACAAATGGACAAGATCGGCGAGTATCCCGATGTCGTTATCGGCTGTGCCGGCGGTGGAAGCAACTTTGCCGGATTGGCTTTCCCATTTATCCGCGACAAAATTGCCGGAAAGAAAATGCAGGTCATTGCGGCTGAGCCGACTTCATGTCCGACCATGACCAGGGGGCCGTTTGCCTATGATTTTGGTGACACCGACAAAAGGACCCCGTTATTGGCCATGCACACCCTGGGTCATGATTTCGTCCCGGCGTCCATTCATGCCGGAGGGTTGCGTTATCATGGAATGGCTCCTCTGGTCAGCCAATTGGTGCTGGACGGACTGATTGAACCTCGTGCTTACCACAATCTGGATACGTTCAAGGCCGGAGTGATGTGGGCCCAGACTGAAGGATTCATCCCGGCCCCGGAGACCAATCACGCCATCGCAGCGGTAATGGAAGTGGCCCGCCAGGCCAAAGAAGAAGGCAAAGAAAAGACCATCCTGTTCAACTGGAGCGGTCACGGTCTGGTCGACCTGGCAGCCTATGATGCCTACCTGGGCGGGAAACTGACCGATCACGTATTGCCTCAAGAGGATATTGACCGGGCTTTGGCCGCCATCGCGGCGCATCCCGCCCCCCCCAAAAGATAATCTGCCGGAGAGGCCACGTGCCTGATAACCCTTTAGATAATCAAATCACCCGGTGTCCCAGATTGGGGCATCAGGTGCTTTTTGAATATTGTCGGATGGAAGGCGGAGACTTGCCTTGTCGTCTGGTCATCAAATGCTGGGACGGGCGCCTGCCCATCATATATATCCTGGAACGTTTATTTTCCGAAGAAGACCTTAAACGATTTTATTCGCAGCCAAAACCCCAGAAACTGGCCGACCTGGCCACTCTGGTGGAGCAGACCACTCCTTCCGGGGAAAAATAAGGCCGGCGCTCCGGCCCGAGCTCTGGTTGTTTTCAAGATTTCTCGCTTCGCTCGAAATGACAAAGGCGCCGAGCGCTAAAAATTCTATACCGGTGTCACCTCGGATATTGTCATTTCGAGTGAAGCGAGAAATCTTAACGCCTGGTTACACTGTGTCTTCTCGAAAAGGTACAATTGTGACCGTTCAACGTATAAAAAAAAAGAGCAGCCATCCTGGAAACGGGACGGCTGCTCTTGTGCTCTGAGCCAGGGGTAAATCATCCGCAGCGGTTGGACGTGGTTAGAAATTAAAGACCGTGTCCAGTTCGATGTCCGGGACGTCGAAAACCGTGTTGTGGGGCGGCAGAGGGTCGGTCTTGAAGAATTCCGGCAACCGGTCATGCTGCTTGCTGAATCCGGCCAGCTCATTGAATTTTCGTTCCGCCCTCAAAATGGTCTTGCCCAGTTCGACAACGTCGTTTCCGGTTAGCGTGAGGCCGTATTTGGCGTTGATCATTTCGTAAACGGCTTCAAACGCCTCGGGCATATCCAGAATGGGGAAAGCGGTAAACAGGCACAAGCCGGTGGAGTCCAAGGCAGCCGTAGCGACCTGGAGATTCCGGGATAATTCCACTTGACCTTCGGGTTTGAGGGGATTAACCGAGCCGCCGACGCTCAAGATGTTGGTCGCAGTGGCGTACCCGGCGGTGTGGTCCCCGCCCATGGTCGAGGTGGCGTAGGTGACTCCGATGCCTTTGACGGCGCGAGGGTCATAGGCCGGTAAGGCCTGTCCTTTGGTGACCGGGATACGTTTGACCCCGAAAACCGCCCCGGTCACGGCCGCGCCGGATCCCAAGACTTTACCCAAGATGGTACCCTGGCCGACTTCTTTAATCAATTTGATGGCCCCTTCGGCGTCACCAAAGGGCAGCAGGCCGCCGTCCATGGCCACAGCCAGGGAGTTGCCCAGTTCTATCGAGTCCAGGCCGATATCGTCATAAAGACGATCCAGCATGGCAATAGAATCAGGGTCGGAGATGCCGCAATTGGCCCCATTGGCCCAGACAGTCTCGTATTCCGGTTCCTTGGTCAGGTAATGGCCGTCTTTGTCGAGATATACTCCGGAACAACGAATGGTGCATCCCGAGTGGCAGCCGTGAGTCGGTTTACCGCCCCGGGCCGTGATGATTTCATGGAATTTTTCGCCACTGATGGCTTCGGCATGTTCGAACCGGCCTGAGGAAAAATTCCGGGTGGGCAGGCCGCCGGCTTCGTTAAGAATGTTGGTTAAGACATTGGTGCCGTAGGTGGGCAATCCGGAACTGGTGACCGGATGTTTATTAAGGGTGTCCAGAAATTTGCGCTGGGCTGTTTTAAAAGCCTCTGGATCGGCCAGGTCGGCCCTGTCGGTTCCGGTCGGATCGACGACAATGGCCTTGAGCCCTTTGGACCCCATTACCGCACCCAGACCACCGCGGCCGGCATGCCTGGTGGGCCGATTCTCCTGGTCGGTCACGGCAATGCTGGCGGCCTTGAGGAGCATTTCACCGGCCTGGCCGATGGTGATGTAGGCCGACTTTTCGCCGTACTCGGCCGTAAGTTTGGCCACGGTATCGTAATTTGCCAGGCCGGTTAATTCGTTGGCTTCTTTGAGTGTTGCCTGGTCCTTGGAGAGGACGAGTTTGTACATCTTACCGGTTGGCGCCGTTCCTTCAAGAATGATGGCCTTGACCCGCAACCGGGAGAGGTATTGCCCGGCTTGACCACCGGCGTTGGCTTCCTTGATGCCTCCGGTGAGCGGGCTTTTGCCGCCCACGGACATCCGGCCGGAAGTGGGAGCCGAGGTGGCTCCGAGCAGGCCGGGGGCGAAGACAAGTTTATTGTTTGGTCCAATAGGATTGGCCAGAGCATCCACCTCATCGAGCACGATATGAGAGGTCAAACCGCGGCCGCCCAGCGAGGCGTATTTGTCCGGCACGTTTTCTTTTTTGACCGAGAGGTCGGTCATATTCACTCTTAAGATATAGTCCATTGTCATCCCTCCTTTGCTTTTGGATAATACGAGAAATAGGATCTAATGTCAATATTATTTGTATAATTAAATAGTTATATCA
>JADFYA010000119.1:3066-8686 GCA_015233285.1 Deltaproteobacteria bacterium
GATGGGCTATTGGATGGTATAGAAGGCCGGAAATCCTTGGCCCGAAAAGTTTTTAAATTTTTTTATTGACAAATTTTGCAACACGGTTACAATAAGCGATTACTTTGCAGAAACCACGATAGGAGTCGCCTATGGTGAAGTATAATTTGAGACCGGAGGGAGGGATCGCTGGATGCCAGGCGTTAGAATTAAAGCCAACGAGCCATTTGAAAACGCCTTAAAGCGGTTTAAGAAGCAGTGCGAAAAAGCGGGAATCATGTCCGAGATCAGGAAACGCGAGCACTACGAAAAACCGTCCATCAAAAAGAAAAAGAAGGCCCTGGCGGCTAAGAAGCGCGCAGTAAAAAAAGCCAGAAAGTACGGATCCTGACATGCCCGTTATCGATGATATTGATCATGCCTTCAAATCGGCGCTCAAATCAAGTGATAAAATCAGGCTATCCACACTTCGGATGGCCAGGGCAGCTATTAAGAACAAAGAAGTCGAACTAAGAAGAAAGCTGTCTGATCAGGAAATTATCGCCACTCTAAACACCATGGCCAAACAACGGCAAGAATCCATCGCCCAGTTCTCTCTGGGCGGCCGCCAAGACCTGGTGGATCAAGAAACACAAGAACTGGAAATAATATTCGAATTCTTACCCAAGCAACTCTCCGAGGCCGAGGTGGCGGAAGCCGTAACCAGGATTATCCGCAGCACCGGAGCCTACGGAAAAAAAGATCTGGGTAAGGTCATGAAGGCGGTTATGGCCGAACTGGCCGGCCAGGCTGACGGAAAATTAGTCAACCGGCTGGTTTCAGAAAAAATCAATAAGTAGGACCTCGGTCCGACCGCTTAGCTAGGCCCTAATACAGGAATAACTCCATCTGTCCGCTCTGCCGCCTGTCCGGGCGGCCCATTGCTGTCATGAGGTCGGGGCCTTGACGTTAAGACAAATTTTTTCATTGAATGATTCACGATCCACACCCCGCAGGGTTCTCTGGAGCCCTGTCGGGGTTTCTTGTTGGTTCTATTGTTATGAGTTGCGGGTTACGTGTTGCGACTTGCGTGTTCATGGAATATTGACGCTGAATCCTGAATAGAATTGTTGACACCGAACCGGTGCCGAGGCCGCGGCAGATCTGATCTGACCATGCCTGCCGCATATTCCTAATGCAAATTCCCAGAAATCCGAAATGGACAAAGAAACCTTAAGGGTCCTGGAATTTGATAAATTGCTTGTTAACCTAGGCGGTTATGCCTCTTCTTCCATCGGGCTGCGGCTGATTGGCGGCCTCGCGCCGGCTCAAAGCCTGGATGAGGTCCGGACCCGATTAAATCGAGTGTCTCAACTCAAAGAGCTGATGACCGTCAAGGGGTTTCCCCCTTTGGGCGGAATTGCCGACTTGAGTACCCAACTAACTAAGATCGCCGTAGAAAATTCCTCATTATCCTCTGAAGAACTTGTTGACGTTTATTCCACCCTGGTTGCCGCCTCTCGTGTGAAACGATATTTTTCTGAAGAACGCGGCCGGGCCCTTGATGTCTGGGCGGAGGCTGAAAAACTGTGTCCACTTCCCGAAGTGACCGCCGCCATGGAACAAGTCTTCGACGACCGCGGGCAGATCTTGGACACGGCCAGCCCTCAGTTGCACCGCATCAGAAAGGATATGCAACGGCTTAAGGAGCGAATTCAAAATAAACTGCAACAAGTGTTCGACTCCAAATTTGTCCGGGCCGCGGCTCCGGACCGGATTATCACCATCAGATCCAATCGGTACACCATCGCCCTGAAGACCGATTCAAAACACCTTGTCCCCGGGATTATCCATGACTATTCCAACAGCCGGGCCACTTGTTTTGTGGAACCACTGGTGGTGGTAGAGTTGAATAATCAACTTCACCTGCTGACTGAAGATGAGCAAAACGAGATTCAACGGATTTTGTTTCAGCTTACCGATCTGGTCCGGGTACATCGGCACGAACTAACGGTCACTCAGAATACCCTGGCTTTGATCGATCTGACCACTGCGGCGGCGGCCATGAGCCGGGATATGAATGGCGTTGCGCCGGAAATTGAAAAAGACTGGTCTCGGGGATTCTGCGTCAAGCAAGCGTTCCATCCGCTCCTTTTGGCAAAATCTTTGCGTGACCCCGGCTCGATCCAACCAGTGCCCATTGATCTTAACTTAAGTGAAGGTACCCGAGTCCTGGTCGTATCCGGGGCCAATACCGGCGGTAAGACTGCAGCCCTAAAAACCTTGGGCCTGGCTGCCTTGATGCTTAAATATGGTTTTCATATCGCCGCGGCCGAAGGGACCAGGTTCCCTGTTTTTCAACGGGTTATGGCTGACATTGGAGACGATCAGGATATTCAAAATGACCTGTCTACCTTTTCCGGCCATATGACCAGGTTGAAACAAGTGCTGGATCTGGCGGAGCAAGGGGATCTGGTGTTGGTGGACGAAATAGGAACAGGTACGGACCCGCTTGAGGGCGCGGCCCTGGCCATGGCGATTATGGACGAGATGATCACGCGGGGAGTGACCACCGTCGTGACCACCCATTACAACCTGCTCAAAACCTACGGTGCAGTGACTCCCGGAGTTCTCAACGCCGCGGTGCAATTTGATCATTCGACCAACCGGCCGACCTATCAGCTTATCTATGGCCTGCCCGGCGTCAGTAATGCCTTGGAAGTATCCAGAAAACTGGGCTTCCCCCAAGTCGTATTGGATAAGGCCGGCACCTACCTGTCCAACGAAGGCAAGCAGGCGGTTGACTTGATCACCAAACTCGAGGAGTCCTTGCAGGAGGCCGAGGCGGAGCGGGGCAGGTTGGCGGCACTGGAGCAAGCCGCCCAAATCGACCGCGATCTGGCGGCTAAGGTTCGATCCGAAATTGAGCTTCAACGGGAAGCCGTCAGAGTTCAGGCCAAAACCGAAACCAGGCAATTGATCAAGAAATTTGAAGAAGAAATCAGGCAGTTAACATCTCAATTGCGCCGTCAAGGGGATGTTAAACCCGGCCGGGTGATCAGCGAGTTCCATCAGAAGAAAAGAGAATTGATAACCAATCTGGAACAGAAGCCGCCGCAGCCCCAATACCGGTCATTATCTTCGGTTAAACCAGGGCAGCGGGTCATGGTTCCGGCCCTGGATAAAGTCGGGGTGGTCCAGCAGGTCAGCCCTGATGCTCAAAAGGCTGAGGTGTTGGTCGGGATGATACGCATCAACGCCCTGGTCACGGAATTAGCCGCGGCCCCCCAAACGGCGGAAGGGGCGGAACCTCTATCGCCGGTAACGGTTAGCTATCAACATGAATTTTTGTCTCCTCTCGGGACGATCAACATTATCGGTCTCCGGGTGGAGGAGGCTTTGCCGATCGTGGATAAGTCCATAGACCATGCTGTGTTATCCGGACAAACGAGTATTGAGATTGTCCATGGTAAGGGAACGGGACGCTTAAAAGAAGCCGTCAGAGAGTTCCTGGCCGGTAATAGATTCGTTAAAGGATTCGGCAATGGCCCCTCCGCATCCGGCGGGTCCGGTGTGACACTGGTTGAGCTCATCCAATAGATTCAGGTTGCGTGTTGCGTGTTTCGGGTTATGTATCATACGGTGCGTTTAATGCTTTGCTATTATTTGTCTTCCGGCCTTCTACCTTCGGGGTTATTCATGAATTATATCCCCTGACATTCGGTAAGTCCGGGATGCCATCATAACTATCATAATTTTTGTAACCCACAACCCGTAACACGCAACTCGACACAGTCAGGTGATAAACTCATGATGATCCCCGATGAAATTATTGATCAGGTCCGGGTGGCGGCGGATATCGTCCAGGTGGTGTCGCGCTATGTCCAGCTCAAGAAAACGGGCCGAAACCATCAGGGGTTGTGTCCGTTTCACCAGGAAAACACGCCATCCTTTTCCGTTAATCAGGAAAAACAGATATTTCATTGTTTCGGCTGCGGTAAGGGCGGTAACTCCATCACTTTTTTGCGCCTGATCAACAACATGACTTTTGGGGAAGCGGTTCGGGAGTTGGCCGACTGGTCCGGGATCAAGATCCCCGAAAAGAAGCTGGATCGGCAAGCCGCAGAGCAGATATCTTTTAAAGAGAAGTTGTATCAGGCTAATAAACAAGCCCTCGATTATTTTAGGAATAGTCTAAGAGACCCGGCCACCGGCCGCGAAGCCGCGGCTTATCTGGAAAAACGGGGGCTGCCCGCAGAAATAGTTGACGAATTTAGTCTTGGGTTCGCGACCGATCGATGGGACGGATTGGTCAGGTATTTGGAAAAACTTAATGTCAGTATGGATCTGGCGGAACGGGCCGGCCTGGTGGTGCCCCGGAAGGGCGGGGGAGGCTATTATGACCGGTTTCGGAACCGGGTGATATTTCCAATTATCGACTTGAATAACCGGGTGATCGGATTCGGCGGACGGGTAATGGGGGATGAACTGCCCAAGTATCTGAATTCGCCCCAGACCGAGGTCTATGATAAAAGTTCGTCGTTATATGGACTGGGCGTGGCCCGGGCCCATGCCAGACAAGACGACGAGATGATTATCGTTGAAGGCTATATGGATCTTCTGGCCCTGGCCTCCAGAGGCATTCGGAATGTCGCAGCGGTACTGGGGACGGCTCTGACTCAAATGCATGTCCGGCTTTTGCAACGGTACGTTTCCAGAGTCGCCGTTATTTTTGACTCGGACACAGCCGGACTCAAAGCGGCTGAAAGGAGCCTGGAGCATTTCATGATCTGCGGTTTACCGGCCAGGGTGGTGGTTTTGCCGGCTGGGTTGGACCCGGACAATTACGTCAGCCAGGCCGGGCCGGAGGCTTTTCGGGAAGCCGTGACCAGGGCGCGGCCGCTGTTTGATTTTTATGTGGACCGGTTAATTCAAAAGCATGGGTTGACCTCAGACGGAAAGATCCTTATCTTAAAGGATGTTTGTCCAATATTTGAAAAACTTCCCGGAGGCCCGGAAAGATCCATTTATATTCATACGTTGGCCGAGGCGCTTAAGGTTAATGAAACCACCGTTGCCCAGGGACTGGAGAAACCGTCTTCAGGTAAGGAACAGGCTCCACCATCTGCTCCGGCTAACTTGACTCTATGCACGCCGTCACCGGAGCGGATCATCGTGGCCACCATGTTGACCGTCCCCGAGACCACGGCTGATTTTATCGAGGCCGGTGTGGTGGATGAGTTTGAAGATGAGGCATTACGGAGCCTGGCTCTGAAATTATTCGAAATCTACCGGGAATTGGGTTGTCAGGAGTCGACCATCACCCTGGATAGGCTCGAGGATGAAAGACATCTTGAAGTTGCCACCAGAATCTTGATGGCGGCCGAGCCGATGCCTTCGGAAGAGGAAAACGACCTGGTCGCGGACTTGATCTGGGCCATGGATCGCCGCCGGTTGATCAAGAAAAATAGTTCGTTGGCATTTCAGATTGAGACGGCCAAAATGTGCAATGATGTATGCCGGTTGACTGAATTGATGGGCCAGAAGCTGGAAATCGCCAGGATTTTGGATGGGGCGGGGGGTAAGGAAGGCGGGGCGGACGGTGGTGCTCAAGGAGGGGGGTTGGTTAGGACACTTATGATGGAAACAGTAAGACCATCTA
>JADFYA010000119.1:8721-9193 GCA_015233285.1 Deltaproteobacteria bacterium
TGGTGGGGGAAAACAGCACCGGAAAATCTACATTGTTGGCTGGTATCGCCGCCATCAAACACCCAAGGTTCCTGACGACACGCCCACCATTCAATTTGCCGCCATTCGACTGGGGCGGATATGAATCCATAGCCAGTTACAGGGGTGGGAAGTACGGCCGGGCCAAGTCGTTCTCTGTTGGCTATACACACCTTACGAGCAACAGAAATGAAAAAGTGGTGGCCACATTTTTCGGAGAAAACGGGCAGGCGCGGCTTTCCGAAGTTATGTTTGAGTCTGTAAACGGGGCGGTGAAGGTTGAAACCACCGATGAACAACATGGCGTCAGGGTAACAGCCCTGAATTCGGTTGGGGAAGTCGTGTTCACTACAGGGTCTCCATTTTACCGGGAATGGGAAGACGACTTGTCGGTTCTGTGGATTAGCATTTTTTTAATGCAGAAGAAGTTGGATGAAGAGAAGTCTATACCGGC
>JADFYA010000011.1:0-1558 GCA_015233285.1 Deltaproteobacteria bacterium
GGCCTGACCAGATATTCGGGACGGTGCTGATAGAGATACTTCAGGTTCCCATGTTCAGACCGGGCCAATTGGCTCAGGTGCCCGGTGTCTTTGGCTACGATCATGGCCAGATGGGTTTCCGCCCCATCATAGGTCCGGACGGTAACCTTAAACACATACTGAAAATCCCCCTCTTGAAACAAACTGACGTCGACCTGATGAAGACCATCCGGGAGGAACGGACCGCCCCTAAGCACGGACAAGCTGGTGATCAACTCTCCTTGGGGATGAGATAAAGCCGCCCTTAAGGTTCGCCTGAGCGCCTCGGAGTTCAGATATCGTTTGAAATTTTTTCCCCAAAAGTCATGTAAAAGAGGGATATCGCGGATATTGATCAGAGATTTTTTCCGGTCGGCATTCCCTTTTCCCCGTGTGGCCGCGCCCATGCCCATGATGATCCTATCTTTTAGAGATAAAATAAGTTGTTTTTTTCCGTTTAGTCGCCAGGCCGTTCGGACCATTGGCGGGTTCTTTTCATCCGATCGGCGCACCGGTTGGTCGCCTGTATTCACCGGCCATTAAATTGATCTGCCACTTTACTTCGCATCCTGGACAGGAAGTCATGGGTCAGATCAGGGCCGGAGCAGGGCAGGAGAGTGTTATTGTGATAAAGAGGCTCTACTGTTATGTCAAACTTGGCCGCCGCGACCGCCTGGGGCCACAATGCCGTCTGGGGTAACGGAGAGTATTCAGCCAGGTAGGGCCTGGCTCCGGTCTCCATCACCTGAATCAGGGAGTCTTCCACTTCCGCTGCGCTTTGTCCCGGCAGTCCGATCAACAGGTAGGCCCCCAAATTATGGGGTTGGAATCCGGTCTGACGAAGCATTTTGATGACCCGTTTGAAATCTTCAAAAGACGTCTTCGCCCCCGCCGCGGCTGTAGAGGTCGCGGAGGTTGTTTCCAGGCCCAATCGGATGGTGGTCAGGCCGGCTCGAAACAGGAGAGCCGCCAGGTCTTCCGTAAACAGCGATACATGCAAACCATTTGGGCAATGCAGCCGAAAATCTACCCCGCCGGCCACCAACCTTTCCAAAATGGGGATAATGTGATCCGGCGCATTGACTAGCAGGGCGTCGTCGTAAAAGGCGATATCCCGCAATCCGCTGATTTTATGCCATAGGAGAATTTCGGCCAGGACCACGTCCACGTCACGTTGCCAAAATGTCCGGTTGAGAATTTTTGAGGCACAGTAGGGACAACTGAACGGACAACCAAATGAGGTGGCCGTCACCAAATATGTCGGCTCGGAGATGAGCTTCCAGGCCGGAAAAGGGCCGATGGACGAGTCTTCGGAATGATCAGTCTCCGCCCTGCCGCCGGTCACCTCAGCCACCAGTTGGGTGGCCGCGGCCAAATCATTTCCGGCAAAGACCACATCAGCCCCGCAGACATCGCGGGCGTGGTCCGGGCAGATCTGGGCATAAATCCCACCTAGAATGATGGGAACGCCGGGATGGATCAGCCTGGCTAACCGAATAGCCTCGACCACCCCGGGATACCAGTAGGTCATGAGAGAGGT
>JADFYA010000011.1:1605-20935 GCA_015233285.1 Deltaproteobacteria bacterium
AGCTACAAAATCCTGCGATGACAAGCCATAGCGGCCAAAGTTTCTCTTAATTCCGTATAACGCGCTGGGTACGGGGATATTGGTTTTCTTAAACTTTCCGGTGCCAAACCGGCGTCTGGTGGCCGGGGCGTCCAGGCAGTCCACCAGTCGGACCTGGTAACCCCGCTTCATTAATTCACCGCCTAATAGAAGCAACCCCAACGGCTTGGCCCACATATCAAACGCGGCAAAATCATAGATCCAGGGATTAATTAGTATGATTCTCTTACCCGGCGGGGCCATGGTCAACTCTTTGCTGGTTTCTCTTTGCTGGTTACTTGTTACTGGTGTCTTCAACAAGTAACCAGAAACAATGGTCCTGGGGTAGTATTCTTTGAACGAGCCTAATTGGCGCTTTTTTGCCTTGCTCCTTGTCGCTTCGCTGTGTAGAGAACCGCCCCGGGATGAAGGAGGGTGGCCCAGACAACTTGTTGTCTGGGTGGCCAAGCCACAAGAAGTTAAATTAGTCATGGTTCATGATTCATAAGGGACAAATATGACCGTTTGGGGTATATATGGTTTATGGCGGATGGCTGGCGGCTTTTAATTAGCGTCTTGCAGTTTGGCCACCAGGTGTTTAATTTCTTCGGCCCGATCTTTGGGTACTATTAGAGTCTGCTTCCCCGCCCTGACCACGATCAGGTTAGACACCCCGACCAATGCCACTTGCTCGGATTCGTCTTGGGCATAGACCAGATTTCCCCCGGCCTGGTGAGTGACCAGTTGTCCTCGGGCGGAGTTGCCCTCCCCGCACTGGTCAAGCAGCCCATCCAGAGCCGGCCAACCACCGACGTCACTCCAGTTAAATGAACAGGAAACGCAGGATACATGCCGGGCTTTTTCCATGACCCCGAAGTCGATGGAAATAGGTTTCAGGGCTTCAAAGGTGGCCTGGAGTCTTTCTTCCCAGGCGGGAGTCCGGTAAGATGGTATAAGTTCAGTAAAGGCGTCGTAGTGCTGGGGCAGATGTTGTTTGATCTCATTGATGATAGTATCGGTCCGCCACACGAACATGCCGCTGTTCCATCTGTACCGGCCGGATTCCAGATAGTTTCGGGCAGTGTCGAAGTCCGGCTTTTCCTTAAAGCTGATCAATTTAAAATGCTTGATTTCATTATCGTTATCGAGACATTCACCTAATTCCAAGTAACCGTAACCAGTGGCCGGGTAAGTCGGTGAGATACCGAAAGTATAGAGTTTTTCTCCAGCCTCGGCAGCCCGCACCGCCGAAAGTAAGGTCTTGGTAAAAAGACCCCGCGGTTCTATTAAGTGGTCAGCCGCCAACACCGCCATGGTGACCCGGCCGTAGCGCTCCCGGCAGATGAACGCGGCCAGGGCCACAGCCGCGGCCGTATCCCGTCGGGCAGGTTCGCCGATAATGTTGTCTTCGGGTAATTCCGGGAGATGTTTCCTGACCAGGGGGGTGAGCGATTGATTGGTCAAGACCAGCACCCGGTCTGGAGAAGTCAATCCGGAAATTCGGTCGAAACACTGTTGCAATAAGGAGCGGTGTCCAAACAGGTCCAGAAACTGCTTCGGGTTCTCCTTGGTGCTCAAGGGCCAGAACCTGGTCCCGAACCCGCCGGCCATGATCACGAACACCGGCGTCTTATCTGAGTTTTGTCTATCATTTTGGCTCATGTTCGACCTCATAAATGTCAAAGTTTCCGCCGCCGCTTCTTCGTTAATGCTTCCTGATATACCTTGAGTGTTTCTTTGGCCGTGACGGCAAGGGTGAACAGGCTCTCGAAGCGTTCCCTGGCGTTTTTTCCAAATGTCTCCCGGAGACCGGCGTCTTCGGATAAAGTCGTCATGGCCGCGGCAAAGGCTTTGGAATTATTAACCGGCACCGTGAGCCCGGTTCGGCCGTGGAGGCTGACGTCCGGCACGCCGGTAAAGAGATCGGTATTGATGACCGGCAACCCGTAAGACATGGCCTCGAGTTGGGTTAAACCAAAGGCCTCGGCCGGAGAATTGGAGGGTAGGGCAAATACATCAGCGGCCCGGAAATATCCCGGCAAGTCTTTGTCCGGCACCATCCCGCAAAATCGCACCTGTTCGGTCAGTCCCAACTTTTGAGTCAGACGTTCCAGGCGCGGTCTTTCCGGGCCATCGCCGACCAGGTATAAGATGGCGAAGGGGCAATATTGCATCGCGTCCAAAAGTACATCCAGCCCTTTGTAAGAAACCATTCTACCCACATTGAAGAAAACGGTTCGACCCTGGGCCGACTTCCTGATGGCCTGAATCTGATCCCGTTGGGCCGGAGTAACCGGGCCGGCCTGATCCTCAATCCCCAGTGGGACCGGACGGAGTTTATGACCAAATTGCGATAGGGATCTCGAATGTGCGGCCAGCCGGGCCGAAGTCGGCATGATCAAATCTATTTTATGTAGAAAGCGATTGAAAATAGGCTGATAGGCCAAGTTGAGGAATCGTTGCCGGTGGATGTCGCTATGATAGGTCAAGACCCCGCAGGGGAAACCGTAGCGCCAACCCACCCAGGTCCCCATCGGAAACGGCTCATGGAAATGGACCATGTCACAGTCCCGGACAAGTTTTTGGTAAAGAGCCATGAACCGGAATGACACCGGCATAGACCAGAAGACACCGACGGACGGGGCGCGCAGCACCGTGGCCCCCTCCATTATCTGGGACGAACCATGGCGATCAGGGGAGCAGACCAAAACGCTGAAGTCGATTTCGTGCCGTAAGGACTCCACCGTTAAGGCGGCGGCCTTTTCGATGCCACCTATCCAGGGGGGGTAAAATTTATTGACAACCAGAACTCTGGGGCGGGAAGACAAAATCGAACTCATTTCCAATTGAAGTTGATTAACCCGGCTGGAACACCGGCCCAAGGATTTATGTCCGGCATCTGGAACGAGCTGCCTTTAACGCATCTATTTATATACGGCCAAAGTTTCTTCGGCACATTTTTTCCAGGTAAATTTTTGGGCCTGGACAATTCCCCTGGCAGCCAGGTCGGTCCGGTAGGTCTCATCCGTCAGCAGCAGGTGAATGGCTTGATCCATCTCCACTGGTTTATATGGATCAACATAATGGCAGGCCTGGCCACCTACTTCGGGGAGGCTCGACTGGTTACTGGTTATGACCGGGCAGCCGCAGGCCATGGCCTCCAGGACCGGCAAACCGAACCCTTCGTAAAACGAGGGAAAGACAAAAAACAAGGCGGTCTGGTAAAGCTCCACCAACCTATCTCGGGGAACGTAGCCCAAGAACTTAATGTCGTCCCGGTATTCTTCCGGCACCTTTAAGATGTCATGATAATACCAGCCGCATCGGCCGGCGAGAAATAGTTTCGCTGAAATGTGAGACTGTTTCTTGAGTCTAATGTAACTACTGATAATTCCTTTAAGGTTTTTGCGCGGTTCCAGGGTGCTCACAGCCAGGATGAATTCTTCTTTTGGCTTGTCAGCAGGTTGAAACTGTTCATCGACACCTTCATAGACTGTCGTGATTCGTTCCGGCGGGATATGGAAAAGCCGAATCAAGTCCTGCCTGGTACTTTCACTGACTGAGATCAACTTATCTACTCTCTTCAGTCTGTGCTTCAGTAAGTATTTAAAATAGATATTTCTTCTGACGGTATTGTATTGCGGAAAGAGATTGGGGATCAGGTCGTGAATCGACATCACCACTTTGGCCTTCGGTTTAAAAAAAAACGGGGCGGTGGGAACCGGACAGTGAATGACATCGAACTCATTAAGCCGGCGTGGCGGGTTTATCAACGACGAAAAGAAAGCCGTATTCATTATTCGAAACGGTTTATGGATATAACTTTTGGCGTTGTCGGGAAACAATTCCCGTCGGAATCTGTCCGAACCGATGAGGGTGATGTCCAGATCGCCACGCTTAAGCAATTCGTTGATTAGATGAGAGGCATAGTACTGACACCCGGTTGGTTCGGGATCATCGGTGATTTCAGTGGTAATAGCAATTCTCACGAGGTTACCTCGTTGATTTGTTTGGTGAAGTTGCCACATATTTGTCGGCTCGAAATTAGCTGTGGGTAGAACTCATCAGAGGCTCCCAGAAACGATTCGAGCCCAGGTAAGTTAAAATAAACAGTTTGCCTCAAGACAAGACGGGTGTAAAGGCTATTTTACAGAAATGGCGATTTTTTGCTAATAAACCTTGGTTGCTGAATTGAGGCCGGGGCATTTTCTTACCGGGATCGCCTCAAACAACTCAGGTAAATCATTCGGCCGCGATACCCTGAGAGGTGACATTCTTGGCTGGAGCCCGGACCGGGTGGCTGACCGGTATGCCGGCCTTGAGCCATCTCACCAGATCTGTCCAGATGGCTGTTAGTTCTGCAGAGGATGGCGGGATGGTATCTGACGGCAGTTCCAGGGTGACCACGGGCACACCCAGCACTTCGCCGGCATAATTGCCTAACGTGCCGGGAAAATTTCCCAAGCGTTTGAGCCGCAGCCGGCCCAATTGGGTCGGAGCCGGTCCCGGTCCATCGAAATCGACCACGTTCAGGGGAGCATGGACGGATATGATGGCCTGGGGCTTGAACTCCTGAATAAGTTTGACCAGCCATTTGGATTCAGGTTCGCCGGCCGGCTTCACCCCTGGGAATTGACGGATGTCTCGGTTGGTTTTGTCGGCCCAACGTTGATATGTCCCCTGGCTCCCTAAAGAACTGGGCATGTTTCGGTTGAGGTCCACCCCCCGGGCGTTAGTCCGGGTCGGCTTCTTTTTAAGCAGACCATCCGGGTTGAGCAGCGGGACGACCTTCCAGTGAAAAGCCCCGGAGTGATATTTGTCGAGTTTCTGCATCCAATTCAAGACCGTGAATACCGAGGCCGGTTCATCGCCGTGGGTGCCGCCGATGACCAGGATGCGCGCTTGAGGTTTACGGGAGAGAATAGGCGGATATTCTTTGATTAAAATAGGAAAACCATTATTTGAGAGAGCGCCTGACGGCTCCAAACCGCTCTTCTGACATTCAGCAGGCGTCAGACCGGGCAAACCCTGACAGAGAGTAGTACAGGTCTTGGTCAGTGTATGGATGTCTGCTGTCGCGGGGGCTCTATCCGCGAACAGTAAGGCTGCATTAAGGATGATACTCCAAAGGCAAAACCTGTTTAACATGCGCCGCAGAGAACGTAGATCTTTACAATTTTTCATTCAGATTACCTTTTAGCTTGAAAATTTATCTGCCTTTAACTGATCCTGCAGTTTCGTGATACGTGCAGTTTCGTGATAGATGTTAAGGATTCTTACCTTGAAGTTGTTCTAGACCGACAACGTGTCTAAGGTAGTCCATTCCTTACTGCCAGGGTTATTATGCCCCAGGCTGGCCGGAAAAGGCAATACTAATCTCGGGGAGGAAACTTTTTGACCGGTTGGGGCGGCCTGATGGTCAGGTTTTAACGTCCGGTAATACATCTTTTTAGTTGAGATTTAACGTCCGGTCATGTTAATATACCCAAAAGGAGGTGAGATATGGAATACTTTGATACTTTATCAGTTTATGACCGGTTGTCCAAGAGTGGGTTGCCCGATACCACAAGCCGGGAATTGTCCGAAATTTTGCGGGAGACGCTTAAACAACAGCTCTCTGATATGGCCACGAAAAGAGATATTGAGGGCTTACGACGAGACATTGAAGAGCTGGGATTGTCGACCAATAAAGATATTGAGGGATTGAGGATAGCCACTCAACGAGATATTGAGGGATTGGGAACAGCTAGTCAACGAGATATTGATGGCTTACGACGAGACATTGAAGAGCTGGGATTATCCACCACTAAAGATATTGAGGGATTGAGAATCACCACCCAACGAGATATTGAGGGATTGGGAACAGCTAGTCAACGAGATATTGAGGGCTTACGACGAGACATTGAAGAGCTGGGATTATCCACCACTAAAGATATTGAGGGATTAAGGACAGCCACACAACGAGATATTGAGGGATTGGGAACAGCCACCCAACGAGATATTGAGGGATTGAGGACAGCCACCCAACGAGATATTGAGGGGTTGAGAACCGCCACCCAACGAGACATTGAGGACTTAAAAAAAGACGTCTCATTATGCGCCACTAAGACCGATTTAGCCCAAATGCAAGTCAGCCTCATCAAATGGAATATTGGGATGTGCCTGACCCTTATTGGGGCGGCGATTGCCATTTTAAAGCTATTCTAATGTCTCATATCTCAATCCACACCCGCCCGAGGGGACGACGCTTCCGCGCCGTCCGTTTCTTAAGACCGCCAAACGATCCTACCCTTTGTAACTAGACAAGAATTTGTTCAAGCTGGCCAGATCGCCCACCTGGGTGACTGTGGCGGAGGAGTCTTTGGGGAGGATTTTTTTCATCATTCCGGTGAGGACGTTCTTGGGCCCGACTTCCACAAAGGTATCCACCCCGGCCGCGATCATTTTTTCGATGCCTTGATACCATTTCACCGGGCTGGTGAGCTGCCTGGTCATAACGGCCTTGATGGCATTTGGGTCGTCTGAGATATCAGCGGTGACGTTCAAGACCAGCGACATCTGAGGGGCCTTGAATCTGATCCCACTCATGAATTGCTGAAAATCTTTGGCGGCTTCCGCCATTAAGGGGCTATGCCAGGCACCGCTGACTTTCAGGGTCATGATTTTGGCCCCCATTTCCTGGGCGGCCTGTGAGGCGGCAGACACGGCCTCAGGTTCCCCGGTGATAACCGTTTGAACAGCGGTGTTAAGATTGGCCAGGGCCACGATCCCTTTGCTCTGGGCGGAGGCCACTGCCTGGGCGACTTGCTCCGAGGTCAGGCCGATGACCGCGGCCATGGTCCCAGGGTGGGCTAAGGCATCCCGGTGCATCAGTTCGCCCCGCCTGTTGACTAGCTTGAGCGTATCTTCCACAGTAGTAACCGAGGCCAGACATAGGGCGGAAAATTCACCCAGGCTGTGTCCGGCCGTGAAATCCGGTTGTACCCCGGCTTCGAGCAACCGGGTCATAAAGGCCAGGTTAACAGCCGTGACGGCAGGTTGCAAATTAGCCGTCAGAGTCAGCCTGTCCATTGGTCCTTCAGCACACAGCCTGGCCACGTCAAAGTTGGCTACCTCCGAGGCCAAAGCAAATATCTTCCTGGCCGGCTCATAATCGTCAAACAGGTCCTTACCCATGCCGACGAACTGGGACCCCTGTCCGGGGAAAAGAAAAGCCATTTTGCCCATATAAACTCCTTTCTGACTTTTTGTCGGGCCTCGCCGGCCCATCATGGCCATGGGAATACATTCGGTTATGCTATTTATAAAGTAGATAGCCGGCTCGAAGATCCATGAACGTGGCTAATTCGTCGGTCCAAGAAGTCGCCAGCTCTTTAGGCGGGACGCCTTTTTCCAGACCGTGACGGATGGTTTCATTACCCAGCAGTAAATCGATGGCCAATTTTTGATCCTCATATTCGTAAGGATCCTGCCGCCACTTAAAGTTTTCAGGATAAAGTTCCAATAGCCGGCTAATGATGGTCAAAGTTGTCAGGTAAGGCCGGAAAACTTTCTTATCGATAACATGGATCTGAAGGCCGCCGCATAACTGGCCCGTCCATTTGCTGAATCGAGGTTCAAACCAGGATTCCCGGAAAATGACGCCGGGGAGTTTTTCTCTTTCTAAGGCCGTTTTGAATTTGGCCGGTTCGATATAAGGCGCGCCGAATATCTCAAAGGGCTTAGTGGTGCCGCGGCCTTCTGAGGCGTTCGTTCCTTCCAACACCACCTGACCGGGGTAGACAATAGCTGTCTCCGGGGTCGGCATATTGGGCGAAGGCAAGACCCAGGGCAGACCGGTCTCGGGAAAATACATCTCGCGGCGCCACCCGTCTACCCGCATGACATGCAGGGAACATCCGATCTCAAATTCTTGGTTGAATAACCCGGCCATCTCTCCGATAGTCATGCCGTGGCGCATGGGAATAGGGTACAAGCCGACAAATGAGGACAGATGCTGCTTTAAAATATTGCCTTCTACCTCCAACCCGCCGATGGGATTGGGCCGGTCCAGTATCACCAGCTCTTTGCCGAAATCGGCAGCGGCGGTCATGAGATAAGCGACAGTGGAGATAAACGTGTAAACTCGACAGCCGACTTCTTGAATATCAATGATAATAACGTCTATCGGGTCCATCATTTCAGGCGTCGGACGTCGGGTGTAGCTGTAAAGACTAAAGATGGGGATGTTCAATTCAGGATCAACCAGATCTTCTGATTCCATCATGTTGTCTTGTTTTTCTCCCCGGAATCCGTGCTGCGGGGAGTAAATGGCGGCTAGTTGTCCGGGATAGGCCTGGTTGATCAAGTGACGGCTGTGAGTAAAATCCGGGCCTACCGAAGCCTGGTTAGACAGCAATCCCATCTTTAGCCCTTTGATCCAATCCGGTTTTTCCTCTAAGAAAACTTCCAACCCGCTTCTAACCCTTTTCTTCATGATCGTGTCCTCAGTCGGGGGTCCAAAGCGGCTTGAATCCCCTCTCCTAAAAGGTTATAACCCAGAACGGTTATTAGAATAGATAAGCCCGGATAGAGTGATAACCACCAGGCTATTTCGATATTGTCTTTTCCGGCCATCAAGATATTTCCCCAAGACGGCGTGGGCGGCTGCACCCCCAGACCCAAAAAACTCAAGGCCGATTCCGTCAGAATGGCCCCGGCCACACCTAAGGTTGCGGAAACCAGCACCGGCGGCAGGGCATTCGGCAGAATATGAACAAAAATTATCCTCAAGTCCGCGGCCCCCAATGATCTGGCCGCAATAACAAAATCACGCTCCCTGAGAGTCAGGAATTCCGCCCGGACCAGCCGAGCCACCCCCATCCACCCGGTCAGGCCGATAATAATCATAATGTTCCATATACTTGGCTCCAATATGGCGACCACCGCCAGGATTAGAAAAAAAGATGGGAAGCAAAGCATCAAATCGACAAAACGCATGATCACGTTTTCAACCCAACCCCGGTAAAACCCCGCCAGGGCCCCCAACACTACGCCGATAATCGTAGCCAGCCCCATGGCCACAAAACCCACCTTCAAGGAGATGCGAGCGCCGTAGACCATCCGGGAGAAGACATCTCGGCCGACATCGTCTGTTCCGCATAGATGCAGCCGTCCGGGCGCGGCCAGGATATTCTTGACATCCACTTCGTCGGGATCATATGGGGCGATCTGAGGGGCCAGCAGCGAGAGCAAGAACAGAGAAACCACAACCACACCGCCGGCCAGGGCCAGCCGATTAGCAACCAGCCTGTCCACGAATTCCCTAAAGTTGGAGATGCCGTCACCCTTCATGTCTCACCCGGACCCGTGGATCAACCAGGGCATAGGACATATCGGCCAGGAGATTGCCCAAGAGAGTCAGGACCGCCCCAATGACCAACCCCCCCATCACGACTGGATAATCTCGGCTCATAACACTTTGGTAAAACATCTGACCCATTCCGGGAATGGCAAAAATGGATTCGAAGATGACACTGCCGCCGATCAACCCCGGGACGGATAATCCAAGAATAGTGACTACCGGCATTAGGGCGTTCCGGAGCGCATGCTTATAGATAACCACCGATTCTCGTAGTCCTTTCGCCCGAGCCGTGACGATATAATCCTGGCGGATGACTTCCAGCATATTGGCCCGCATGTACCGAGACACGCCGGCCAATCCTCCGAACGCGGATAAGAGCAGAGGCAAAATGAGATGCCGGGCAACATCAAGCACTTTTCCAATGGCCGATAGTTCTTCGTATCCCATTGATTTAATGCCAGATATTGGCAGTAATTGCAAATCGACGCCAAACAAAATCATAGATAGCAGGGCCAGCCAGAAGGTCGGGGTGGCAAAACCCAGAAAGACAAATACCGTGGTCACCTTATCAAATAGCGTGTTTTGATGGGTGGCGGAAAGGACGCCGATCGGGATGGCGACCAGGAAGATCATAAACAAGGATAGAACATTGATCAAGATAGTAATAGGTAACCGCTCTGCAATCTTATCAATAACCTTTTTTCTGTCCGGGGCGAAGGAGTCGCCGAAGTCAAATTTAACCAGCCGCCTCAGCCAGTTCCAATACTGAATATGCAAAGGTTGATCAAGGCCATACAACGCCCGCAATCTGGCCTTGGCCTCCAGCGAGGCTTTGGGCATCATCATGGTCTCCATGTCCGTAGGCGAACCTGGGGCCAAATGGATCACGACGAAGGAGATCACCGTGATTCCCAAGAGCATCGGGATCATAGCCATCAATCTTTTTAGCAGGAAGACAATCATATGGCCCCAATACCAAAAAACTCACTTAAAATCAACCCCGGAGCTATCACAGCCGAAATTGATCGTGCAACTAAAAAGGATTGTTTATAGTTCAGACATTGGGCGACAATGTTTGTTTACATCCATAGTAAACCGATTTAAACTGCAATAGAACATTTAAGCCGGGATTCGGCCGACGGCAACGGACCGATTCAATCCACTTACCCAGATCCTATCACCAGATGAAACTACCTTCTCTATTATATCCAGGCACCCTGGTAAAACGCTATAAGCGGTTTTTGGCCGACGTGTTTTTGGCCGACGGGACTATGGTCACGGCCCATTGCCCCAACTCGGGAAGCATGAGGGGATGTAACCTGCCGGGCAGCCCGGTGCTTTTGTCCGTGGCCGACAATATTAAGCGGAAATACAAACATACCTGGGAGCTGATCCAGGTGTCCGGTTTCTGGGTTGGGATCAACACCGGTTACCCCAACAAACTGGTCAAGGAAGCCATCGAGAACGGAACGATAGAGGAACTCCAGGGGTATGAGACTATCCTCTCGGAAGTTCCTTATGGGACTAACAGCCGGGTGGATCTGTTGCTTAAAGGGAAAGCCGGGATGTGTTATGTGGAAGTGAAAAACGTTACTTTAGTGGAAAACGACATGGCCCTTTTCCCTGATGCGGTCACGACCAGAGGACAAAAGCATCTCCGGGAATTGGCCCAGATGGTGACCGAGGGGCACCGGGCGGTTATATTTTTTGTGGTCCAGCGGCCGGACGGATCAGCAGTGGCCCCCGCCGACGCGATTGATCCGACTTATGGTCGTTTGCTGCGCCAGGTCAGCCGACACGGGGTGGAACCTCTGGCCTATCGGGCGGTGGTGTCAGCTCAAGAAATTTATTTAAGTAATTCCTTGCCTGTGACGCTGTGACCGCCTTTTCGGCCAGGTGAACCGTCCGGGTTTCGGCATTGATCATTTTGATTAGTCCGCTTTTAATTTTGCGCTGGCATTTCTGCGTTTTTTTTAATATAATGTGCCATAAAATCATATGGATTTGTTTTATCAAACTTTCATCGGAATGAACCGATATCAGGCGGTGAATTTCTTCAAATGGCCTAATCAAGAAAGGAGAAAAGCATGCCCATTATTACTATTTCCAGAGGCTCCTACAGCCGCGGAAAAGAAGTGGCCGAAAAATTGTCTGAGGCTTTGAATTATGAATGTATTTCCCGAGGATTGATCCTAGAAGCATCAGAGAAATTCAATATCCCGGAAATCAAGATGGTCCGGGCCGTCCATGACGCCCCCTCAATCCTTGACCGGTTCACTTTCGGTAAGGAAATCTATATTGCCTTTTTCCGGTCGATTTTGTTAAAACACGTCCAGAAAGACAACGTAGTCTATCACGGATTGGGTGGCCACTTTTTCCTCAAGGGCATCCCCCATGTGCTGAAGGTCAGGATCCAGGCCGACATAGAAGACCGGGTCATGGCGGAGATGAAGCGGGAGGGCATTTCTGCCGAAAAAGCTCGATTCATTCTGAAAAAAGACGATGATGAACGACGCAAATGGAGTCTCAGCCTTTACGGAGTGGATACCTCCGACCCCAGCCTGTATGATGTGGTTCTAAGCATTAAGAAGTTGACGGTGGACGACGCTGTGGATATCCTGTTGCATGCGGCCAAGCTCCCCTGCTTTCAGTCTACGCCCGAGTCCCAAAAGATACTTGACGACATGGTCTTGGCTTCTGAGGCAGAAGTGGCTCTGGTCAAGAAATATCCCAATGTAGCCGTTTCGGCCAAAGATGGTGACATATTTGTTAATGTCAAGACTTCCATTGATTCCGAGTCTGAGATCGTCGGCGACATTCAAACCACGGTCGGCAAAATAGAAGGCGCCAAAGATATCAAGGTAAGCGTCATGCCGTTGCGCGGCTAGTTTCTTCTGGTAAATACTTTTGGAAAACAACTGTGGGGACGGGTTTCCGGCCTGTCTCCCGCAGTGTTGACTCTAAACCACCATGCAGCTTTCTTGAGGAAGCATAACGCAAAGGAAGGCACCCTCTGCGTTATGCTTTTTCAATGAATGAACGATGAATGTCATATTCTTGATTTCGGTCGGCTCTAGTGGAGTATCCGATGGCCTGGAAGTTTCATATTTATTTAAATATTCGTCAAAAAGTCATGGTCGGCTTGACGGTCTGTCTCTTGGCGGTGGGCTTCATCGGCGTCATTTCTTACATCTATTTGTCAAAAATACAATATAAACAGCATGTTGTTGAAATTGCCGACGATTTGAGCAACACTATCTTGGAAATCCGCCGATATGAAAAGAATTACCTGCTTTATGGGTCCAGTGACGATATCAAGGAGAATCAGCGCTATGTGAAGCAAGGGCTGGAGGTGCTGGCTAATATCTCGTCAGAGTCACAATATGTTCACGACCGGCTCTTGCTTAAGCAACTGGAGACGGAATTTGTGGCTTATCGGCAGGCGATGATTCAGATAGCCGCCTCTATCCACAAGGTTGACGGCCACTCCAGGCAAGGGATAGAAGAACAATTGCGGGAACGAGGCAAGAATCTTGTAGAGCTTTCGATGCGTGTTGCCGCGTATGAACGCCGGAGCATCATCGCCATAATCAGTGCACTAAAAACGCAACTGATTTCAGCCCTGGTTATTTTTCTGGGCATGGGGCTTTTTCTGGTCCCGATGGTCTCTAGAAAGATCCTTAATCCGCTGCGCGTGATTGAAAGGACTACCCTAAAAATTGCTCAAGGGCATTTCGATCCTTTGCCCGTGATTGATACCCGAGACGAAACCCAGCGGGTGGTCGAGGCCTTTAACCGCATGGTGGCCGAACTGGAAAAACGACAGGAGCAACTCCTCCAGGCCAAAAAATTGTCTTCTATCGGTATCCTGACTTCCGGTATTGCCCACCAGTTGAATAATCCATTAAACAATATCTCCACTTCCTGCCAGATTTTGCTTGAGGAATTTGGTCAAATGGACCCGGACTTAGCCCATAAGATGTTGACCAATGTGGAACAAGAAGTTCATCGGGCCCGAGATATTGTGCGGGGACTCTTGGAATTTTCCCGAGACAAGAAATTTTCTCTTTGTCCGGCCTGTCTTTGTGACGTGGTCGAAAAAGCGGTCAGGCTGATGTCCAGCCACGTTCCTCCCGGTATCGAAATCGTTCGAGATGTCCCCGGTAATATTATGCTGCAGTTAGAAACGCAACGGATGCAGGAAGTCTTTCTGAATCTGTTGATGAATGCGATTCAAGCCATCGCTGAACCGCCGGGACAAATCACTATTTCGGCTAAGCCGGAGCCTGACAACGGGTGGACTGTAATCACTGTCGAAGATACCGGAACCGGGATATCCGAAGCAGATCGCGGTAAGGTCTTTGATCCTTTCTTCACCACTAAGGAGGTGGGCGTGGGGACGGGATTGGGATTGTCGATTGTCTACGGCATCGTTCGAGAGCACCAGGGAACCATCTCCGTAGAGAACAAACCGGAAGGAGGTTGCCGATTTATTATTCGGTTGCCGTCGATTCCGCAACCGGAGAAAGAATAATGGTCATGACTCCAGGTGCCGTCCTGATTGTCGATGATGAACAAATCGCCCGGGAGAACTTAGCCTATGCCTTGAAAAAGGAAGGTTATGACACATGTTGTGTAGACGGTGGGAAGGCGGCCCTGGCCGAGCTGAAAAAGCGGGAATTCGATCTGGTCATGACGGATTTGCGGATGCCGGAAGTAGACGGGATGGAGGTATTGCGCCACACCAAGTCATCCTATCCGGAAACCGAGGTCATCGTGATTACCGGCCATGCGTCGGTATCTTCAGCCGTGGAAGCCATGCACCAGGGAGCTTACCATTACCTCTCCAAGCCTTACCAACTTGACGAAGTCCGCAACCTGGTCATGCAGGCGATGGAAAAAAGATCCATGCGGCAAGAATTGTCGGAGCTAAAACGCCAGGTCAAAAATCAACAGGCGGGGCCGTTAATAATTGGGAACAGCCCTAAGGTAGAGGCGCTGAAGACCATGATCGCCCAAATCGCCCCTACAGATTGCAGCGTTTTGATCTTGGGGGAAACAGGGACCGGCAAAGAACTGGTGGCCAGGACAATTCATCATCTGAGTAATCGGGCTGATAAACGGTTCATGGCCGTAAATTGTGGGGCATTTAATGAAGAACTGCTGACTAATGAACTATTCGGGCATGAAAAAGACGCCTTCACCGGGGCCCGTGGCGTTAAGAAAGGGATCTTTGAGGTCGCGGACGGTGGAACCATCCTGTTGGATGAGATTGGTGATATGCCCATCTCCATGCAGGTCAAATTGCTCCGGGTGCTGCAAGAGAGGACCCTTATGCGGGTCGGCGGGACCAGAGAAATCCCCATCGACGTCCGAGTCCTGGCCGCGACCAACAAAGACTTAAAACGGGAGGCGGAGCTGGGTACTTTCCGCCAGGATCTTTACTACCGCATCAATGTTATTACCTTGACAGTTCCCCACCTGGCCGCTCGAAAGGATGATATCCCACTGTTGTGCCGGCATTTTATGAAGTATTTCAATGTCGCCCAGGGCAAGGCGGTGACCGGAATCTCCGATGAGGTCATGGAAATACTGATGTCATATGAATTTCCCGGCAACATCCGTGAACTGGAGAATGTCATCGAACGCGCCGTGGCTCTGGCCGAAGGGACGACCATTGAAGTCCGCCACCTGCCTGGTGACCTCCAAGACGTCGATCTCAGTCTGCGGGTTCATCGGCCGCACCCTTTTATGACTTTGGAAGAAAATGAGAAAGAATACATCGCCTGGGTCTTGCAGCAGGTGAGTTACAACAAGACCAAGGCGGCGGCCATCCTCAGCATAGACCGGGTCTCGCTCTGGCGTAAGCTGAGACGATACAACCTGGATTCATGAATTCGTCAGTGGGACCAGAACCACCTCCGCCAAGGCCGGGATGTTATCTCCCAAAATTACCTCCAACCCTTCTGTCACTTCCTTTTCCAGACTGGCCGTATCCACTTCATTTCTCTTTGGAAATACAACTCGTTTTAACCCGGCTCGTTGGGCGGCCAGGATTTTTTCCCTGATGCCCGCCACCGGTAGAATGCGGCCGCTAAGGGTTAGTTCACCCGTCATAGCCACGTCTTGGCGGGCCGGTCTTCCGGTCAATAGGGACAGCAAAGCCAAAACTATGGTCACCCCGGCGGATGGTCCATCTTTGGGAATAGCCCCGGCCGGAATGTGAATATGGATATCGATCTCTCGAAAAAAATCCGGATCAAGACCAAATTCTGCGGCATGGCTCCGGATGTAACTCAGGGCGGTTTGGGCTGACTCCCGCAACACGGCACCCAGCGATCCAGTCAAAATGAGTTGCTGGCTTCCCTTCATAAAGGTTGCCTCGACGAAAATAATTTCCCCCCCGATCTCCGTCCAAACCAGACCGGTGGTAACCCCAATCCGGCTTTCGGATTCGGCGGTTTCGTGAGTGAACTTCCGGGGACCCAGCAGCGATTCGACCAAGGCGGGCTCCACCTTTATAGGGCCCGAATTCTCTTGGGCTTGCAAACAAATCCGGGCAGATTTGCGGCAAACTGTGGCGATTTCCCGTTCGAGATTCCGAAGGCCGGCTTCCTGGGTGTACTCCCGAATTATTTTGCCCACGGCTTCGGGGGTGAATTCCAACCCCATTCCGGCCAGGCCATGGTCTCTAATCTGCCTGGGAATGAGATAGCGGAAGGCGATATTCTTTTTTTCATTTTCCGTATAACCCGCAAAATTTATCACCTCCAGCCGGTCTAACAGGGGTTCCGGGAGCCTTTCAACCACATTGGCGGTGGCCACAAACATCACTCCGGACAGATCAAAGGGCACATCTAAATAGTGGTCGATGAAATGGCTGTTTTGCTCCGGGTCAAGTATTTCCAAGAGCACCGACGCGGGATCTCCTCTAAAATCTTGCCCCACTTTGTCAATCTCATCAAGCATAAAAACCGGATTTCTCACCCCCATCCGCTTAATCTCATTCATCACCCTCCCCGACATAGCCCCGACGTAAGTCCGCCGGTGTCCCCGAAGCTCGGCCTCGTCGCGCATCCCAGCCAGAGACATCCGGACGAATTTTCTTTCCAGAGCCTCCGCAATGGACCTCCCAATCGAGGTTTTACCCGTGCCGGGAGGGCCGGCAAAACAAAGAATGGGGCTGCGGGTCAATTGCAGATGTTTCCTTTTATCCAGGAGTTCCTTAACCGTGGCCCGCAATTCATTGAGGTCTATCGGTTTCGATAAATAGTGCGCGGCGCCTTTTTTTAGGGCGTCCACTGCCGAATCGACCGTGGCGTAGCCGGTAATCATCACGATCTGGGTGTGGGGGGCGATTTGCTTCACTGATTTGATTAATTGCATCCCATCCATTTTTTCCATTTTGAAATCAGTCAAGATTAGATCATATTCTCGTTTTTTAAGCTTTTCCAATGCCTCCAGCCCATTGCAGGCGGTGGTGACCTGATGGCCTTCTTTACGTAATACGTGCTCCATATTGATCCTGGCGATTTCTTCGTCATCCACCACCAAGATATTGCCGGTGCGGAGGTTGCACAGTGTTCTCACGGCCAGGTATTCCAGAATCCGTTCCTTCACGTGCTTCAGTCCGTAGTGTTGTGCCTCCAAGATATCTTCTGTCCGTTTCATATCCAGATTGTCTTCTGTGAAATGAGTCCAGGGAAGCGAAGTCAGATATTCAATGTAATTTGATCCAATGGTGTATTCAGGAAGCCCCGGGTCCATCTTCTCTAAACGCTCCAATTCTTTTTTAGCTACGGCCACTGCGGCCTCAGGTAGTTGGACCCGTTCAATGGCGGTACGCAGGTCGGCCAATTCTTGATTGACCGGCTCGGCCGGCTCTTCCGGTTTCTTGGGCTTCTGGAAAAAGGTCATACGATGATCCTTCCTTTATAGTTATGGTTTTATCGCTGTTGAATTATGCAACACCATCTCGGATTCCTGCAACACATTATAACATACTTAAAATATGAATAGTTTTTTCTTCTGCCCGGAACGCGTTGCAAAATGCAGCAGACACGATCAGCCGGATAGAGATACGTCATACCCGTTATTGATAATATTCTAAATCAATTCAACTAATTAAATATATTGGCACGCAAATTGTATTACTATGTTGCAACCATGAAGATGCAAATCAAGAGCCGCTTATATGGAATGCGGGTCAAAAAAGGAGATGGGCGTGCAAATCAAAGCCGGCAAAGTGAATGCAGCGGAAAAGGATCGGAGAAAGATCCTGGTGATTGGACAGGAGGATCGATTTTCGCATGGTCTGATGGATTATGCCATCACACTGGCTGACCGACTTGGCTATGATTTACTGGCATTGAGTGTCGGGATTCTTGGAGATGAACGATATAGCCAATCATATCAACGCTATCAAAATGAACGTTTTTCCCTCGGAGCTATCGAGTCGGCCGCCGTGTTCAAACAACGGGCCAGGCAAAAAGAAATTGTTTGCGAACATGAGATCAGGTTCGGGGATGCCGGCCGGATCGTCGAAAATATCCATCATCAGATCAAACGAATAGAATTTGTGGTTACGGAATCAAAGGTGATCGAGGAAACGATTGCCTCCTATGCTAATATACCGGTTTTTTGCATTAATTCAAACGGCCAGAACAGGGGAGGAAACATCATGGCTAATGTAGAAACGAAATCAAAGAAAATGCTATTCGCCCAAACAGTTGGTTACGGTCTTCTTACGGTCGGTTTGTATGCCGCCGTATTCTCCAATGCCGGTGTTGTGATGAAGCTTTTTACTCAAGGTGGATGGAGCGCGGCGTTGCCGATAGCCACCGTGTTTGTGTTTTCCTTTGCGCACGGGGCATTTGCCAGCAACTTGTGGTCACTGCTTGGTATTTCAGCCCGCAAAGCCGAACAACCACGTGTCGCGGAACGGAAGGTCGTTCAACCGAGAGTATCCGCCCGCAAGCGACCCCGCGTTTATGCCCATATCAATAACTATCACAACATATAGATAATACCCGATTGTCCGGTCGTTGTCCCGGTTTCGATATCCCTGCCCAGTCAGGCCTAACCGGGACATGATTGCACCATCTATCAGCCAGGGCGGGAAATACCCCGATTGGAGCCGGTGAAGACCGGCCTAATTCCGGACACAGTCCCAAGCTTTGGTCAAAGCAATCGAAGCCGCTCTAAGATTATTTTAATTACTTCAGGTTATCAAGAAAAAAAGGAGACTTTTATGCACGGCTTACTTGATGGAAGTCAATTTATTGATTTGAGTATGTGGTCCATAACGTTCTTGTTCCTTGTTGGTTTCGTCGGCGGGTTGGTCAGCGGCTTCATTGGGTCGGGCGGCGCTTTCGTCCTGACACCGGGAATGATGAGCCTGGGTGTCCCCGGCACAGTGGCCGTGGCCAGTAATATGTGTCACAAATTTCCAAAGGCTTTAGTGGGCGCTTACAAACGTTATAAGTACGGCCAGGTTGATATTAAACTGGGTCTGGTCATGGCCGCTTCAGCCATCCTCGGAGTACAGGTCGGCATAAAAATACAGAACATGATCCTTAACAAATGGGGGGCGGTGGGATCAGACCTGTATGTCAGCCTGTCCTTTGTCCTGGTGCTGGTCGTGGTGGGTGGATATGTTTTCTATGACGCCTGGAAGACCGCTAAATCCGGTGGAGAAGAGAAGGTCACCAAAATTGCTACCTGGCTGCAGTCCATCAATCTCCCATCACCGAGTTAATGCCGCCCGACCGGATTGAGGCGCTGGTCCAACGGACGCGCAACGGCGGAGCTGAAATCGTTAGTATGCTTAAAACGGGCAGCGCTTTCTATGCCCCGGCTTCATCCGCCACAGAAATGGCTGAGGCCATATTAAAGGATAAGAAAAAAATCCTGCCTTGCGCCGTCCTCTTGCAGGGGGAATACGGCTACAATGATCTGTTCATTGGAGTT
>JADFYA010000011.1:21034-23107 GCA_015233285.1 Deltaproteobacteria bacterium
CTTTCTATGCCCCGGCTTCATCCGCCACAGAAATGGCTGAGGCCGTATTAAAGGATAAGAAAAAAATCCTGCCTTGCGCCGTTCTCTTGCAGGGGGAATACGGCTACAATGATCTGTTCATTGGAGTTCCGGTCAAACTGGGCAACAAGGGAATCGAAGAGATTATCGAGATTAAATTGCTGCCGGAAGAAAAAATAGCCCTGGACAAATCGGCTGAGGCTGTGCGCGGCCTGGTAGCTACCCTGGCCAAATTAAAATACTAGTCATGTTTTTGAGCCAGGTTGACAGAGCCGATACCGGTTAAACGCATTCTGTTCTGCTGCCTGGCCTGGTTGATTTCAAGATTTAAATATCCATCCCGTAGGCCATCGATAGAGGCGGATAAAAATCCGTCTCCAACAATGACCGACCAAGGCAGTCTTTTGGGATTTTTGGTATAACGGAATAACTTCTCGAGACTATTACAAGACCATCAGATGTCTTCCCCTGGATCCTGAGATAAAAACAAGATGGAGGTATCAAGTAAAATGGAGAGGATTCTTACCGGCGAAAAAGCGACATTAACAGTGGGCGGAAAAACTATTGAGTTACCGGTGCTTGAAGGGACGGAAGGGGAAAAGGCAATCGATATATCCAGGCTCCGGGAATTGACGAAATACATCACCCTTGATCCCGGATTCGCCAATACGGGGAGCTGTCTCAGTTCCATTACTTTCATGGATGGAGAGAAAGGAATCTTGCGTTATCGAGGCATCCCAGTCCAGGAACTGGCCGAAGAATCTTCCTTCGTTGAGACTGCTTACTTATTGATTAACGGCAAATTGCCCAACAGCCATGAGCTCAACAGGTTCCGGATGCTGCTTAACGATTCATCCCTGGTTCATGAAGACATGCGCACCTTTTTCCAAAATTTTCCCAGGCAGTCCCACCCCATGGGCATCTTGTCTTCAATGGTTACGGCATTACGGAGTTTCTATCCGGCTTTAGAAGGATTATCCGAGACGGAAGAGACCACCATCACTCTAACCCGACTCCTGTCCAAGGTCCGGACGATGGCCGCCATGTCCTATAAGATGTCACGTGGCCACAAGGTGGTATATCCCAGGCCCGATCTAAGCTACTGCGCGAATTTCCTTAACATGATGTTTGACAGCCCGGTCAGGCATTACCATATCGATGATGATCTGGTCCAGGCTCTTAATGTTTTCTGGATTCTTCACGCCGATCACGAGCAAAATTGCTCCACCGCGGCAGTGCGTCTGGTGGGGAGCGCCCGAGTCAACCTGTATGCCGCCATTTCAGCTGGTATCGCCGCGCTCTGGGGGCCGTTGCACGGCGGGGCGAATCAAAAAGTGATCGAGATGTTGGAGGAGATTCAAGCAAATGGAGGAGATTCAAGGCCATTCATAGAACGGGCTAAGGACAAAAAAGACCCTTTCCGATTGATGGGGTTTGGTCATCGGGTGTATAAAACTTATGACCCGCGGGCCAAGATCATGAAGGGTATGTGTGATAAGGTGTTGGATAAACTCCATACGCATGACCCATTGCTGGATATTGCCGTCCAGTTGGAGGAAGCCGCCCGAAAAGACCAGTATATCATTGACCACAACCTTTATCCCAACGTAGATTTCTACAGCGGCATCGTTCTTCGGGCTCTGGGTATCCCGACCAACATGTTTACGGTTATGTTTGCCGTTGGCCGGCTGCCTGGATGGATTGCCCAGTGGAAAGAAGACGCCAGTGATCCCAACTGGAAACTGTCCCGGCCTCGCCAGATCTATACGGGTCCCAATCTGAGCCACTATATCCCCATAAAAGAGAGGGGATAACTCATCCGGTCGAGCAAACACCGCCGAACTGACCAGCCATAACTAAAGCCGCCGAGGAAAGTATCATCATTTCTTCGGCGGCTTTGTTTATTCATCCTGGTTTATTCATCCATTGATAGGAATGTCAGGCGTTCGCGGCTTGAAATGCGGCACGTTCGGCCAGTTTCGCGGCCCGAGTGCCCTTCCACATACTGACCAGGATGATCACGGCCCCGGTCATCAGGGCAATGCACATGCAGAT
>JADFYA010000120.1:0-7378 GCA_015233285.1 Deltaproteobacteria bacterium
TGACAGTTTCGGCCGCGGGAACGGGTATTTCTTCTTCTTTGGAGATGCCGGTGGCGATCACCGTGACGCGGAGTTCGTCCGTCAGGTTTTCGTCTAAAACGGTGCCGAAAATGATGTTGGCGTCTTCGTGGGCCTGCTCATTGATCAGGGACACGGCCTCATTGACTTCATCCAAGGTCATATCGAAGCCACCGGTGACGTTGATCAGAACGCCTCTGGCCCCTGAGATGGTCACGTCGTCCAACAGCGGACTGGAGATGGCCGCCTGGGCCGCTTCGAGACCCCGGTTTGTGCCGGCCCCGACCCCGGTGCCCATCAGGGCTAAGCCCATTTCGGACATAACCGTCCGGACATCGGCAAAGTCGACGTTGATCAGGCCCTGGATCATGATGATATCGGAAATGCCCTTAACGGCAAACAAGAGAACGTCGTCTACCCTCTTAAACATTTCCATTAACTTAGCGCCCTTGACCCCCAGACTGAGGAGCCGCTGATTGGGGATGGTGATGATGGTGTCCACCACTTCCTTCATAGCCAGGATACCCTCTTCAGCCACGCGGGACCGTTTGGGCCCTTCAAACTGAAACGGCTTGGTGACTACAGCCACGGTCAATACACCCATTTCTTTGGCCAATTGGGCTACGACCGGGGCCGCGCCGGTACCCGTACCACCACCCATCCCGGCGGCAATAAACAGCATATCGGTTTCACGAAAAGCGTCTTGGATTTCATCTTTACTCTCCAACGCGGCATTACGGCCAACGTCCGGATTGGCCCCGGCGCCCAGCCCTCTGGTCAGATGAGCACCGAGTTGAATCCGCCGAGAGGACGAAGACGCCTCCAAGGCCTTTACATCAGTGTTGCTGACGATGAAATCAACTCCTTGCAGGCCGGACTTGATCATGTAGTTGACTGCATTACTACCACCCCCGCCGACGCCGATGACTTTAATTCTGGCCGACATGGGCTCTTTGTCGATGAGTTCAAATTTCATGAGTTCCCCTCCGATTGATAAGATGTCAGGCACAGCCTGGATTCCTTCCTCCCGGTTGTCGAGGCCTGTCTGCGGCGGTCCGGGTGTTCCATAACCTATTTTTAAATTTTTTGCAAGCTCAGTATCGGGGTAAAAAGTTATCCTGCGGTAAAGCTTACATGAAGTCCCCAAAATATTTTAAATCTAAATAGGTCCGGCAATTAAGTTAGATACGTATCAAACGGTAACCTTTAGATGATATCCTTAAACCACTTCTTCATCCGGCTGACCACTCGATTGAAGGTGTTCTGATCACGGATACGAAACTTCTTTTCCGGCCGATGTTCCACACCAAACATGATCAGACCGACGGCCGTGGCATACATGGGGCTGTTGATAATATCCACCAGACCGCCGACATTGACGGGATAACCTCGCCTGACCGGCATATTGAAAATCTGCTCGGCCAATTCAGGAACCCCCTCAAGCAAAGACGACCCGCCGGTGATGACCATTCCGGAAGTGATCCGATTAAGATAATTGGAGCCGACCAGTTCATGGTTGACCAGTTCAAAAATTTCTTCCACGCGGGGCTCTAGGATCTCACCCAAAATCTGGCGGGACAGGCTCCTGGGTTTTTGGCCCCCGATGCTCGGAACTTCGATGGTCTCACCCTTCTTGATCAAGCTGGACAAACAACTGCCGTATTTCCGTTTGATTCTTTCCGCGTCGGCTTGGGATGTCCGAAGTCCGACAGCGATGTCCTTGGTCAGGTTATTCCCGCCCAATCCCACCACGGCGGTATGTTTAATGGCCTCATCTATAAAAATGGCCACGTCCACCGTGCCCCCGCCGAAATCAAGCAACACCGTGCCCAGGTCCATTTCTTCCGGGCTCAAAACCGCTTCGGCGGAGGCCAAAGACTCCAAGACGATGTCGCACACGTCGAGTCCGGCCAGGTTGGCGCACTTGATCAGGTTATGGGCTGAAGCCACCGCTCCGGTGACAATATGGACCTTGGCCTCCAGACGGACCCCGGACATGCCTACCGGATCCTGGATGCCGCTCTGGTCATCCACCAAGAACTCCTGGGGCAGCATATGTATCACTTCCCGATCCATGGGGATGGCGATGGCCTTGGCCGCATCAATGACTCGATCCACTTCGCTGCTGGTGATTTCCCGGCCCTTAATCGCGATGACGCCCTGGCTATTAAAACTTTTTATGTGGCCCCCGGCAATGCCGGTGTACACCTGGGTGATCTCGCACCCGGCCATGAGTTCCGCGTCTTCTATGGCCTTTTTGATTGAAGCCACGGTATTTTCGATGTTGACGACCACGCCTTTCCGCAACCCGACTGATGGGTGGGTGCCGATACCGATGATCTCTACCCGGCCGTCTTCTGAGCTTTCACCAACTACTGCGCATATCTTAGTGGTACCAATGTCTAGCCCCACCACCAAATCCTTAGTCAAGCGCCCACCTCCTCAACCCGCCGGGAATCTTAGGTTTTAGTCTTGTCTTCAGTTGCCCGGCTCTTTGATTTATTCTGATCGGAACCATTCAAATCGATCAGGCTAACCACAACCCGGCTGGGATTGTTCAGGTCAACCTTCTGGATTCTATGAAGTTGCCCCTCACGGTCCATGTGCTGGGCTATTTTTTCAAACCGTTCTGTCTTCATGTTTAGTTGGCCGAACCCCAGGAAGACAAGAATCCGCGGCTCGACGGTCAAAACGCTCAAACCCGTATCCGGGTCCAGGCGAATTTCAGTTATATTTTCAGGTTTTAGATAAATGGCCTGACCCTTGAGATGGTCCAGCAAGTTCAGGGCCATGGCCACCAGATCTTTATACACTCCAGCCCTAAAATCTTCTTTGGTGCCGGCGGTGAGCACGGGCAAATCTGAGTTGTCAACCAAACCTGGTTTGAAGAACGGGCGACCCTCCCGGTCCAGATAGTATAGCTCTCCAATATTAAGCAAGGCCACGGGCCGGCGTTCCACCACAACGATAAGAACTTTATCGGGGAACTCCCGTCTAATTTTGGCCTCTTCAATCCAAGGGCTGCTCTTCAAGTTTTGTTCGATTTTAGGCGGGATAACCGTCAACAGGCTGACCCTTCCATCAAGCCCGGCTAGCTTGAGCAAATCCTTTTTAGACAAACGTTCCAGACCCTGTGTTTCAACTTCCCTAAGTTCAAAATAGGAACTCAAGGCCAGGCCCTGGAACCCCATGATCAGAAGGACGCTGAAAAGCATCAGGACCGATACGCCGAGGAAGGCCTTATATCCCAGCCGGAAAAGTCTGGCCAGACCAATTCTGACCCGTTCTTTCGTTTTGGCCATTCTTCGGCGACGGTTCGATCTGATATTCAGCAGCGGAGACTTTCTCATGAGCGGCCGATGACCTTTATTTCAGGTTCCAGGGCGACACCGAAATTCTCTTTGACGGTCCGCTGGACCTTGTTCATCAAAGAAAGTACGTCCTTCGCCCGGGCATGTCCCAGGTTGACAATGAAATTTGCATGTTTTTCTGAGACTTGGGCATCGCCGATCCTGGTTCCTTTCAATCCGGCCTGGTCGATCAAGGCTCCGGCCGACATCCCGGGAGGATTCTTAAACACTGATCCCGCGGATGGCCAGGCTTTCGGTTGAGTCTGTTTCCGATAGTCCATGGCCGCCTTAACAGTCTTCCGCACCAGGTCCGGGCTTCCCTTTTGCAACTTGAACGTGGCGGATACGACCATCTCATCGGAATCGACGGCCAAATGACGATACTGGAAGCACAGGTCTTTCTTGATTTTGCTTGCCATGGTTTCCTCCTTGGTTAGAAACGTCACCTTTTCGGTCACGTCCTCTATCCGGCCATCCCGGGTGCCGGCGTTCATGATCACCGCGCCCCCCACACTACCCGGAATTCCGGTGGTGAATTCCAATCCGGTCAGTCCCTCAGCCACAGTGATGCGAAGCGCCCGGCCCAACGGCACCCCGGCCCCAGCCTCCATAAAGAACTCATCTTGATCGGATCCCGGGGTAATGACTAGCTGGTTGGCCGCCTGGGCCAGGTTTATCATAGCCCCGTCATAGCCGCCGTCCAGCACCAACAGATTGCTTCCCCTTCCCAGGACCATCCAGGGCGTAGCGAGTCTCTTAAGAAGCCGGATGACGGTTATCAGGTCATCCTGGTCAACGGGGATAATAATGGCGTCTGCCGGGCCACCGATTTTAAAGGTGGTAAAATGGTTCAAAGGAGCCCGGACAAGGACACGGCCCCGGCAGGCTGCCGTCACGTCCTTAACCCAGGTGGGGTCGGGTCGAAATTCACAATCCGGATCCACTCATCACCCCAACTGGTCCACCAGGCTATAGACCACGTTATAGACATCTCCCGCCCCCAGGGTCAGGATCAAATCACCCGGCCGGCGATGTTCCAAAATCCAGCTTACCGCCGCGGTTTTATTGGGTACATAATGAACCATGCGGTGCCCGTATTCGCGAATTTGAGCGGCCAATCTCTCGGCCGAAATTCCTTCAATGGGCTCTTCCCCGGCCGGATAAATGTCCAGCAGCAGAAGTATATCGGCTTGATTAAAGGCCGTGGTGAACTCGGCCAGCACATCTCTGGTCCGGGTGTACCGATGGGGCTGAAAAACGACTACGGACCGCTTGTCCGGAAAACACTGTTTGACCGCTTCCAAGGTCGCCCTGATCTCTGTGGGATGGTGTCCGTAATCATCCATGATGGTGATGTCATCCGTGTCGTGGATGAGCTGAAACCGTCTTTCCACCCCGTCGAAAAGCTCCAGCCCTTCTTTGATCTTAGCAAAGGGTATATCCAGTTCCAACCCCACCGCCACCGCGGCCAGGGAATTGTAAACATTGTGCCGCCCGGGCACATTAATGCTGACCCGGCCTAATTCTCGGCCGTGAGCGAGCACCTTGTAACTGCTGACCAACCCCTCCGCCCTCAGGGAACGGGCCTGGATGTCCGCCTGACTGGTCAATCCATAGGTCCAAAAGCGTTTGTTGATCAGCGGAATGAGGTCCTGGAGATTAGGATCATCCAGACACAAAACGCACAATCCATAGAACGGAACCTTGTTCATAAACGTGGCAAAGGCGGCCTTGATGTTCTCCAGCGTCCCGTAATGGGGCAGATGCTCGCGATCAATATTGGTCACCACGGTGATGACTGGGGACAGGGTCATGAAAGAGCCGTCACTCTCATCAGCCTCGGCCACCAGGAAATCACTGGAGCCCAGTTTGGCATTGGTCCCCAAGCTGTTTAGCCGGCCGCCGATAACCACGGTCGGATCCAACCCGGCCTGGGCCAGAACCGTGGCCAACATAGAGGTCGTTGTGGTTTTGCCATGCGCTCCGGCCACGGCAATGCCATACTTCATCCGCATCAATTCAGCCAACATCTCGGCCCGGGGAATAACCGGTATTTTCATACTCCTGGCCGCGGCGATCTCCGGATTTTCCAATCTGATGGCGGAGGAAACAACCACCACATCGGCGCCCACCACGTTGTCGCCCTGATGTTGGTACCGGACAATCCCGCCCAGTTCCTCTAATCGCGCCGTGATCTTGGTTTGTTTGACGTCGGAGCCGCTGACCTTATAGCCCAGGTTAAGGAGCAACTCGGCAATCCCGCTCATGCCGATGCCACCGATCCCCACGAAATGAATATGCTGATCCTTTTTGTACAAAGCGGCCCCTTACAAAGAATGTTAGCCATCAATCTCGGCTTATCTTTAGTTGCTTCCCACCAGGTTGCGGCATTCCCGGACAATATCGGCGGCGGCCGTGGGTCGGCCCAAACGGCTGGCCCGGTCGGCCATGGTCTCGATTTTTTCCGGATGGTCCATCAAGTCAATCAAACAATCAGCCAGTAACTGCGGCGTCAATTCGGCTTCGGTAATGGTCATGGCGGCGCCTTGATCCGACACGAATCGGGCGTTTATTTCCTGGTGATTATTGGCCGCATAGGGGTAAGGGATAAACACCGGTTTCTTCAAGGAGGTAAGTTCGGCCAGTGTCGTTGCTCCTGAGCGGGCCACCACCACATCCGTATGGGCGTAGACTTCACCCATGTCAGTGAAGAAGGGAGCCACCCTGGCGTCAAGTCCCAGACGTTGATATTCCGCCGTCACCGCGTCAAAATCCTTCTCTCCGGTTTGATGCGTAATCCGCCAGCCTGTTCGCCGGTCGCCCAACAGGTCCATGGCCGCCGTAAACACCTCATTTATGCGATGCGCCCCTTGGGATCCACCCATGATCAGGAGCCGAATTCGGCTGGCCGGGTCCGAGGTCGTTTTCCGTCCCGCCTGAAGCAGACTCTCCCGCACCGGATTACCGACCAGGCGGGTTTTAGCCGGGTCAAAACACCCGGCCTGGTCTTCAAATGATAGAAAGATGATGTCCGCCAACCGGCCCAACAAGCGATTGGTCAATCCGGGAATGGAGTTTTGCTCCTGCAAGGCCATTTTCTTTCCCATCATCCAGCCGGCCAGGCCCACCGGTCCCGAGGCGTACCCCCCGACTCCGATGACCAGGTCCGGTTTGAACCGCCAAATTATCCACAGGCTCTTCAACACTCCGGCCGGGACGGCCCAAAGAGATTTAATTTTCCCAATGATTCCCCGGCCTTTCCATCCTTTGGCCTGAATCAAGATCAGATCATAACCGTGCTGCGGAACCAATCGCGACTCCAGGCCCTGCCGGCTGCCCACAAAAATAATCTCGGTCTCTGGTATCTGCCGTTTGAACTCATCGGCCAAGGCCAAAGCCGGGAACAAATGGCCGCCTGTTCCGCCGCCCCCAATAATAATCTTCATGGGGTTTCCGCCTCTTCCACATGGGTGGAGATATTTAACAAGATGCCGACGGCGGCCATACAAAAGAGCAAGGACGAGCCTCCGTAACTAAGAAAAGGTAAGGCCATGCCTTTAGTCGGCAACAAGCCCAGCACGACACCCATATTGACCATTACCTGGACGCCGAGCAGGCTGGTCAATCCAAACGCCAGATAGGTTCCGAACAAGTCCGGCGAGTTCAAACTCAACCTCATGCCCCTGACGATCAGGATGAAGTACAAAAAGATAATAAAAAAAACGCCCAAAAATCCAATCTCTTCACCAGCCACGGAAAAAATGAAATCAGTATGCGGTTCGGGCAGATAAAACAGTTTTTGCCGGCCATCGCCCAAACCCGCCCCAAACACTCCCCCACAACCGAAGGCGAGAAAAGAATGAATAATCTGAAAGCCTCGGCCCGACGGGTCCCGCCAGGGATTCAGGAAGGTCAATAACCGCTCCATCCGGTAGGATGCATGGACGACCAGATAAATTATCATGGGGACACTGACCACTGCGATCATACCCAAATGAAGCAGCCGAACT
>JADFYA010000120.1:7388-9123 GCA_015233285.1 Deltaproteobacteria bacterium
TCCCCACTTTCCGGCGCCGAGACGCCGACTAACCCCAGCTCAACCAACGGCCGTAACCGGATTTCGCTCCTCCGATTGGTCCGGTTACGGTTGAAGCAATATGATCCCGTCAAAAAAAATCATGATACCGATGGGCGGGACAAATCCTTTCCAAAAACTCCGCATCTCTTGGCCCCGGTGGTAAACCCACCTGGCCATGAATATGACTACGGCCAGCTTGGCCATTTCCGAAGGTTGAAACGAAAAACCATAGATCCTGATCCAGCGGTGCGCCCCACCCACCTTAACCCCGACATGGGGAGCCAGCACCAAGACCAGGGACAAGATGCTCAGGCCCAGAAACAAAGGGGCCCTGTCCCGCCAGACATGGTAATCGGTATTCTTAAAAATGATCATGACAATCAGGCCCAAAAGGGCGAAGGACGCCTGACGCTTCAAAAAGAAATAGGCGTCGCCGTATCTTTTTTCCGCCAAAATTGAACTGGCGCTGAAAACCAGGACAATCCCCAAGGCGGTCAGACTCATAACCACAACCAGCATGATATAATCATACGATGAAGACCCGGTCGCGGCGGCGGCATTATTTCTGGTGGTTATTTTAGCTAAGTTCATAAACTAATTTCTTAAACACGTCGCCTCGATGCTCAAAACTCTGAAACTGATCGAAGGAGGCGCAACCTGGAGATAGAAGAACTGTTTCGCCCGGGCCGGCCTCGGCAAAGGCGGCCTTAACCGCCTGGGACAAATTAGCCGTCAGGCTGGTCTTAACTTGCCCGGCGAATACCGAATGCAACATCGGGCCGGCTTCTCCATCTAATATCAACAGCCTGACCTTGTCCTTAATCGGCGATATCAGAGGAGTGAAGTCTCCACCCTTATCATGACCACCTAAAATTAAAATTACGCCGCCGCCGAAACCTTCCAAGGCCCGCACCACGGCGTCCACATTGGTCGCTTTGGAATCATTAATAAAGGTGACTCCATTGACTTGAGCCACTAATTCCATGCGGTGGTCCAATCCTTTGAAGCTCCTAACCGCCGGCCAGGCTTTCTCCACGGCACATCCGGCCGCACCGACGGTTCCCAGGGCCGCCATGACATTCTCCAGGTTATGTACCCCCGGCAACGGGATCTCGGCCAGGTCAAATTGTCCCTGCCCAAGCCCTGGAAAGGAATAGTGGATCTTGCCCTGGTCCGACCAGCAGCCAAAGTCCACCGGCCCTGAGGCATTAAACCAGCATACCGGAGGAGCCAACCGGGCCCCGGTTTGAACCAATCGGGCATCACCGGCATTCAGCACGGCCACGCTGGTGTTATCTTTATTCTTAAAGATCATTTCCTTGGCTGAAATATAGTCTTCATACCGAGGGTAGCGGTCGAGATGATCGGGGGCCAGGTTTAGGATCGCGGCCACCCGTGGTTTGAATTTGACCACCCGCTCCAATTGAAAGCTACTAACTTCAGCCACTATAAAATCATACGACTCGCCGGACAAAAGACAATCAACCAGCGGATTACCGATATTACCGCCGACAAACACCCGGTGTCCCGCGGCCCGGACCATTTCGCCCGTCAGGCTGACCGTGGTGCTCTTGCCGTTGGTCCCTGTGATGGCCAGCAAGGGAGCAGATAAATTGACGAAAGTTAGTTCCATCTCGCCGATGACCGGAATCCCTCGGGCTTCGGCTTTCTGCACCTGAGCGATCTCCGGCGGCGCCCCGGGCCTCAAAACAAT
>JADFYA010000121.1 GCA_015233285.1 Deltaproteobacteria bacterium
GTCTTTGTGTTCCTTTCCCCCCTCCACCTCATCAGCCTTCAGCAAGGGAAACCATTTACGTTGACCCCGTTCCTGAGCAAGAATGGAAATCTGCCGCATGGTCCGCTGGGATGCAGGGAAGGGCGTCTCCTTCTCTCCAGCTCGCATCCTCGCACGTCACGTTAAGACATTAATCGCGAGAAACCTTCCCGAAAAAAGCCCCCTGCCCCTTGGTGACGGAAGGACAGAATCCTCAACGCTGGTGGTGGCCATCCCTAACCATCTGGACGAATTCGGACAGGAAGACCTGCTCAGGGAACTTGCCGCCCTGGAATGTCCTGCGGCCATGCTCATTTGGCGACCAATAGCCGCGGCCCTATCCTGGCTTAGTGGGGTGGAGGGTGACCTTCCACGGCGTATGGGTTCAGATGATCACATTCATGTTATCTACCTTGGTCCTGACGCCATAGAATTCACTACCTTTCGACTGCGCGTGATAGAGCACAAAAACCAATATTATGTCCTCCCTCGTAGAGACCGTCCCACGGGTCCATTGCCGTTGACCGGCATGGATTGGGCTGGAAGACTTATTGAGAAATACTTTCCAGGGGTTGACTACGGATCTTTCTGGCAGGCATTCGTCAGGTTTCCGGAAGTTTGGCAAGCCTTAGCAGGGCGTAAATGGACGTCGGATGATCTTCCCCGGCCCTGGAGTGGAAGTCATGGGTGGAGACTCTGGGATCCGACTGACGATTTTCGTAGCTGCATCCATCAAGCCAAGGCGTCCCCCTGTGAGACGTTAAGGGGAATACTCTCTAAGTCCTGTGAGCTAACTCGCAATAGCACTACGCCCAATTCAATTGGAGAGGTTCTTAGTAATGAGGTTCATCGTATGGCCCAACTATTTCCAGGTGGCCAACTGCGGGGGATGATCGTCTGCGGCCCGCTTGCGCCACAAATCATTCCTGACTGGCTTGGCTCAAATTTGAAATCGTTTAAAAATAGGGGGCTTAAAATAGATGGTTATGTTACCGAACCGGAGGCCGGCAGTTTGTGGCTCTCGGCTGATGACAGTGAACCTATATCAGAAGGGGCGATGATTTATGGTCAAAAAAGACTGGCTGAGATTCCCTCCTATCTGGACACAATGCCGCAGATTTCCATTCTTGCTCAGGAACGGGGTCAACGTAAATGGTTTCCCTTGCTGAAGGCTGATGAGGTGGAGGGGGGAAAGGAACACAAAGACACCATAAGGGAACGATTTCAACTCGACGCAGGCAAACGGAATCTCGGAGTCTACCTTTACAAAGGTCCTGTGGATGAGGCAATGAAACAAATGGAGGATTCCTCAGATCCCCAAGCGATTCCGGCGGAGGGTATTGATCCGTGTCAAGCGCGCCTGTTAAGGGAGTTTGTGCGCGCGATTGGAAGCTTAGAAAATGTCAATAAAGGGGACTTCTTTCGCGATGAGCCGAAAAAGGCACGCTATATGATAGAGTTCGCTAAAGCCCTTTTCTCGACTAAGGCGGGCGAGGAGACGAAGACCGTGGCGCTTCCCCTGTCTGAGACAACTCGGACTCCGCTTCGCAGTGCGATTTTCGATTTCCCATCCGCTCCCGAACAGAATACTGTATTGGACATACAGGTGCGTATCCGTCCCGTAAGCGGCCTGGCCAAGATAGAGATATTGCCTAAAGATGATGCTTTTCTTCAGGGAGACAGAGTCTTACTCAACTATTCCACCATGCGCGTGGCTCCAAACATTCCGAGTGGCAAGCGCGGCTGGCCTGGTATCGAGGAAATCGTCGTTGATCCTGAAGATTTGGCTTTTCATTCAATTAAGATATTGAACGAATTTATGAGTACATCGCCTGCCTCACCGCGCTACATTGGGATATTGGATGTCCTACGTGACAAAGTACTCAAGGGACCCAGGGGGATACCAATTCCCGGCCGTAACTCCTACGTAAGTGTGAGGGCTATCGATCAGAACGGTCAAGCGTGCACGGAATACGGGAATATACGTATTAGTCAGATTGCCGCAAAATTGAAAGACGATTTTCGACTGCTACAGGAGAAGCCAGAGACGAAGGATGTCAGAGACATTATGGGTAAAGTATTTTCGCGGGCTGGATGGCTCTATAGTAAAACCCCTTCCAACATTGTTGAGTACATTCGGGAAGAAGTGAATGAAGGCTCATCTCAGTGGCGAACAGCGGTTGAATCAGCCAGCCGGGCGTTTATTACCGTGGAAGACTTTCGACTGCTCTTCCGGTCCATTGATCGTCGAGCCGGAGGCGGTATTTTTGACGCTACCACCTTTCCGATTAACGCTGCGCGATCCATCTGCAATGTTCTGATGTGGAGAAGAAACGGTGAACAGGGCCTTGATAGCGCCTTTATGGCACGGCGTTTTGCTAGTGGTGCCATAGTAAGACTCAAAAAGGAAGAGAAGAAGGACGGTAAATTCAAGACAACTTATTTTCAAATGATTCGGCTTCTCTTTTACCTGCTTCGTTACCGAAAGACAGATCCCTCGTGCTTTGATCCTGACTCACCCACAAGTATCTCGGTGTTTGAAGAAGCTAAGAAGAGCCTGGAAGTTGCGAAAAGATCGTTTCCGGTGAATTCCAAAAAAATCACGCAAATTAAACAGCTTATCGAAGGTTTCGATAAGTATTTGCACTATGAAGCAACTGAGGACGTAATCTCTGTGCTTAGAGCCCTTGCGGATAGTGACGATAAGGAGGGAAGTGACGATGAGGAGTAACGGCTCGCAACTGGCTTGTCAAGAGCGATGGTCGTATCCGCCGCGCTGAATCCAAGAATGAAATTTAGACGACCAACCACATCGGCTGAAAAACCGACTGTAATAAAGAGACAATTGCTGCCCCACTCCATATCCGACGACAGGTAAGGCCGTGCATCATAAAATTTCCGGAACTTTTTAGCCCCGAGATTGTCTAAAGACTAAGAATCAATGGATGAAGATACCAAGAAAATTGCGGCTGCTGATTCTGATGAGGCGGCTTTAATCAAGGCTTGCCAGGCAGGTAAGAGGGAGGCCTTCGACGTGCTGATGGAACGGCATCAGCATAAGATATATAATATTTGCTATGTTCTCCTGGGGGATCATCATGAGGCCGACGATGCCGCCCAGGAGACGTTTATAAAAGCCTATCGGGCCATCCCTCAATTCCGGTTCGAGTCGGCCTTCTCAACCTATTTATACCGGATAGCCGTCAATACCTATACTAACCGGATTAAGTCGTTGGAATACAAATTCAAGAAGTTTCTCGTCAGGTTTGACAGTTCTGACAGCCCAAATGACTGCGATCAGGTTGTGGACATCAAAGATGATGCTCCCTCGCCGGTGGCCCAGCTTATGGCTGAAGAAAAGACGAGGGCAATAAGAAAAGCCATTGATTCTTTGCCCAATGATTGGAAGACGGTGGTTGTGTTGCGGGATGTTGAAGGTCTGGGGTACGATGAAATTGAAGAGATAACGGGTTTCAACCTGGGTACGGTCAAGTCCAGACTGGCCAGGGCCAGGACGCAGCTTAGGAAGAAATTAGCCGGAGTACTTTAGCATGGATTGTAAACAGGCGATCCAAAATTTGTCTGAATATCTGGACCAAACTTTGGACCAGGCCGATGCGGCTCAAATGGCGCAGCATCTGGCTTCATGTCCGGCTTGTCGGGTGGAGTATGAGGCCCTAAAGGGGATGACTACTGAACTCAAGATGTTACCCCCTGTCAAGGCGCCAGCCGGTTTCTTGGATGCGGTTCACACTCGCCTTGAACAGGAATCGCGACCCCAATTCAGGTTGATCAAACGACTATTGTCTTTACCCTGGCAAATTAAGTTACCCGCCCAATTGACGGCAGCGGCTGTACTGGCCGGATTGATTTTGATACTACTGCCCAATATTCTCAGCGTTCGTCGGGATACATCGGGAGTACCCGTGTTCGTGACCAGGTTACAAAAGATAGAGAAGCAGAGGGCCGAAGAATCCACCCGGCAAGCTATCACAGACACTCCGCGGGGAGCTAGATCAAAAGTACCGGCTCCGGCGGCTCCACCTTCGCCAATTAAGGCAAAGCAGCAAACCGAATCACCATCGATTGATAAATTATCTACCCAATCCATCAAAATAGTAGCAGAAGATAAGATATCGGCCAAGAAAGAGGCTGCGGTGGTGGGGCAAGCAGAATCACCATCTATCTCCATCGAACCGGATCATAGATCTCTGCAAAAAGGTTCTGCTCCGGCTCTAAGGAAGGCCGCCCCAACCGGACCAGGTAAATATCCAGCCTCAAGTAGACCGGCTTTAATGATTAGGCCTGAAGCTCGACCGGCCCCGGCCCCCCCGCTGTCGGCTCAGAACAAAATGGGTGATGGCCAAGTTATTGAGCTGGCATTGGTCATGAAAAAAGGATTGATAAGCGGAAGTGGCAGCCGTGATTCTGCAGCCGGGGGCGTTTCCTCCAGCGTTGCGCCTAGGAGAATGGCAGCCCAGAAACGTGTTTCAGAAGCCAGGCAGCCTAACCTCCATGAAAAAGCGGCCGGGGCTGGGTTGGGCCTCCCTGGACCTGGATCTGGTGGCAAACAGCCGGTTGATGTGACGCCTCAGACTGGCGCTGATACCAAGCCTGTCCAGTCCGGTTCTGACTTCATCCGGGTTAAAGGCATCATAGAAAAGGTTGGCGGCCGGGTGACCTCGTCTGAGTACGACCAACACCATGGAACTTTAAGTATTATCAACGTCATTATTCCGGAGGACAAATTTCAGGATATTTGCCGGGACCTTACTAAGATAGCTGATTTCACTTGCCCTCATCCCAACGCAGGGATAGCGCCTGATCATAAGCTCCAGATCAGGATCAGGCTGCTCCCCAATTAATACCCCTGACTTTTGTGTCTTTCCATTCGACAGATGTGATTTTGGTGCATTCTCAAATTTGATAATCACTAAAAGATTTGTTTCTATATCTTTATTGCCATTGCTTCTATCAAATTTTGTCCTCCCATTAAAGAATTTCAAAACGCTCAATCGAACGTTTAATTCGAGACCAAGGGTCAATCTCTGCTCTATCTTGACCAGCCTGGTTGATTCAGATGGTTAGCATCATCATATTAGTTAGGTATATTATCTGGTTATATAATAAGTTCGGAAAATATTGCCTGTGAGCTTGATCAAGATAAAAAATCGGGAACTTTTCCAAATCCTCGTTGTCTAAGGCTACAAAAGAACCAAATCGGATCGGTAGAAGGACGCGTCAAAATAATTAAAACTCAATTGGACAAGAGGAGGAACAGGCATGAACCAATGGCAGAGAATGTTGATCTTGATCCTGGTCGTGGTCTCTAATTTGATGACCATGGGAGGCGTGTTCGGGGCGGAAACCGAAGATGATAAAACCTTGTCGCCCTATTTTTGGGTGAAAAGCGACACCGGAGAAACAGATCAGTTACCTCTAAAATCAACCTCAGCCGAGGTGGACATTTCCGGAGTCATTGCTGATGTGACGGTGAGTCAGGTTTATAAAAATGAAGGGAAGAATGCACTTGAGGCTATCTATGTCTTTCCGGCGTCGACCAGGGCGGCGGTTTATGGGATGAAGATGACCATCGGCGAACGGACCATAGTCGCCAAGATTCGTAAGAAGGAAGAAGCCAGAGCCGAATATGAGCAAGCCAAAAAGACAGGTCGGACAGCCTCGCTGCTGGAACAGCAACGCCCCAATACCTTCCAGATGAATGTGGCCAACATTTTGCCCGGCGATGTTATCAAGGTGGAACTTAAGTATACGGAGTTGCTTTCTCCTACGGACGCAGTATATGAATTTGTCTACCCCACCGTAGTCGGCCCACGTTATTCCAACCAACCGGCCGGGACGGCTCCGGCTTCAGAGAAATGGATATCAAACCCCTACTTGCCCCAGGATGAGAAACCACAGTATACCTTCGATTTTAGAATGCAAATCACCGCCGGTTTGCCCCTTGCGGACATTACCTGTACCAGCCATAAAGTGAAAATAGACTATACCGACCGGAAAACCGCCGCAATCAAACTCGACCCGGTGGCGTCATCCGGAGGTAATCGGGATGTGATCATCAAATACCGGTTGGCGGAAGACAAGATTGAGTCCGGTTTGCTCCTGTCCGAGGAAGGTGGGGAGAAATTCTTCTTGCTGATGATGCAGCCCCCAAAGAAAGTGGCGACCCAGCAGATTACTCCCAGGGAATACATCTTTATAGTGGACGTTTCCGGGTCTATGCATGGATTCCCGTTGGAAATCTCCAAGAAGCTCTTAAAAGACTTGCTTGGCGGCTTGCGCTCGACCGATGTCTTTAATGTCATCCTGTTCTCCGGCGGTTCGGCCGTGATGTCGGACCACTCGCAGCCGGCTACTCCAGAAAATATTCAGAGAGCGGACAACCTGATCGGACAACAGGCCGGTGGAGGAGGAACAGAGTTGCTGCCGGCCTTGAAGAGAGCCTTAGCATTGCCCAGAACGGATAGTTATGCCCGAACAGTGGTTATTGCTACAGATGGGTATGTGACTGTTGAAGAAGAAGTGTTTGATCTGATCAGGAATAATCTCGGCCAGGCCAATATGTTTACTTTTGGAATCGGTACGGCGGTGAACCGTCACCTGATCGAAGGAATGGCTCGGGTAGGTCTGGGAGAACCGTTTGTGATTACCAAACCCCAGGAGGCCCCGGAAAAGGCGGCTAGATTCAGGCAACTGATCGCATCACCTGTGCTCACCGGAATCAAGGTCAGGTTCCCTGGGTTCGAGGTTTATGACGTGGAACCGGCCGGAATCCCAGATGTGCTGGCTGAACGACCGGTTATGGTCTTCGGTAAGTGGCGTCACCTTCCCCAGGGTAAGGTGGAACTGAGTGGACAGGCCGCGGCCGGCCATTTTGAGCAGACGATTGAAGTGGGCGGGGCCAAAATGCTAAAAGCGAATGCATCATTACGGTACTTGTGGGCGCGGCATAAAATCAGTCTCTTGTCCGACTACAATAAATTACGGGTCGATGATAAGCGGGTTAAGGAAGTAACCGAGCTTGGACTCAAATATAATTTGCTGACGGCCTATACATCATTTGTGGCGGTTGATGACCAAGTGCGGCGGCAAGGTGATCAGGTGGTCGAAGTCCGGCAACCTTTGCCCTTACCCGAGGGAGTATCGAATTATGCCGTCGGCGGGACAGCCAAAGGGCATGGATTAGGGGTGCCGGCTCCGGCTTTAGCCCCGGTTGGAGCACCGAAAATGAAGAAAGCCAAAGCTGAAACTCGTGATACCGCTGCCTTACATCCTGAAGTCACAGGAAAAGAATCCGCCGCCACTGCCCGACAAGTAACGGTGTCTGTGGGTAGTATCATCACCGGGCCTGGTTTGTCAGAAAAGGCCATCAGGGCAGAAATGGAAAAGCAAATTCAGGTTGTCTGCGGTTGTCTGAAGACTCAACCAATCAACCCATCAGGGCAGAAAAGCGAGTTGATTGTTACCTTGTCCATTGATCCTCAAGGTGGGGTGGAAAAGGTGGAGATCGGCTCAAATTGGAAGAAGTTTGTCTCCTCCCAGCAGTGCCTTATTGATGTGATGAAGAAGATGCACTTTATCCCTAGACCGGGCGGACAAACAGTTCAGGTGACCATTACCCTGGTCTTTTCCTAATACTCGAAGCGGTGAGGGGAATGGCCCTTCACTAATCATACCAAAGACATGGAGTCCGGTGGAGAGATGCCGGATGTATCACGCATCTCGATACCGGCTCCATAAGTCTCGGGTTAGAGGAGCTTGGGCCATGATCAGCCTGGTCTTATGATCTAAAACGGAAGTTCCATTTTAGGGACAAGCGTTTGAGGGATTAAAATTTAATAAAATTAATCTGTTGCGCTCTTCCTTAGCTTTTTCCTACTGAGTACATTTACACCGAGATGAGGAAGGACTTCAGGGATTCTCACGTTGGCGGCCTTCAATAATCTATTTGAGTTATCACGTGGCGTGGGGATCATATTGCACGTTCCCTTGTCTTTAACCGTAACTTCCATTGTGCATAATGTTGATAATTGTGAGATACCTTCCTGAATGCTTGAATCAAAGCCAGCCCATACTTTTTCTAAATGACGAGCTATTAAATAGGCTAACATGACAACAAAGGCTGCACCTCTTGTACTTTTTTCTGTCTGTACATACCAGTGACGCATTTTTAACATAACTGTTTTGCAATCTCTAAAGGCGTGTTCAACTTCTGTTAATTGTTTATAACGATCATGAACAACTTGCTTATTTATTTCTGTTGGCAAATCGCTCTTTATGACATAACATCCATCAAGCCTAGATTTCTCTGCCAATGACTCATCATTAACATGAATATTTAATATTCTTCCATCAGAATCAACTTTTATCCAGTCTTGAACTCTTAATTTATTTATTCTATCATTAACTACAGATATGGCCTTATCAACTGAAGCTCTGCTATGAGTCTCTAAATACTGATTTTTAACATGTATTAATCGTTCAATAGACTCTCTCTTATCTTGCCTGTTAATCTCTATTTCTTTTACTCTGATAGGATTACGTCTCAATAAATATCGCGTCTCATCATGAACCACTTCACAAATTTCACTATCTAAGAGTCCTAATTGAATGATATTATTTTTGATCAGTTTTTCAATCTGTGGCTTAGTAATTGCGGTAATATAATGCAATCATTTATCATGATTCTTCAATTCAGTGATCTGACCACTCTTGATCATTCCCCGATCACCTATAAATGTGACGCGTTGACATCCAAATTCTTCCACTGCTTTCTTTACCTGGCTGTCAAATGTATCAAAATCATTGGTATTGCCCTTGAAAAGCTCAATAGCTACAGGATATCCCTGATCATCACAAAGTAACCCTATTACAACCTGCTTTTTACCTTTCTTTTTATCTCGATTATAGCCGTATTCCGCCAACTCATTCTTCTGCCCTTCAAAGTAGCTGCTGGTTACATCGTACAAGAATAACTCAGGCTGAGCCCCATTAAGCCGAGTTTCAAAGAGTTTCTTTTCTATCTGCTTTTGATTGTCGGCTATCCAAGCCAAATTGTCATAAAGGTGATCTTCATTAAAT
>JADFYA010000122.1 GCA_015233285.1 Deltaproteobacteria bacterium
ATTACGACCGACCTGGAGACCTGGCTGACCAAACGGATCGAGACCCACCTGAATCCCGGCAAACATTTTATAGAACAAAAGCTCAATGACGGCCGCTGGATGATGATTTGCGAACAAACCACCCGGGATGGCGGCATTGTCAGTATCTATATCGATATCACTGACCGGAAACAGGCCGAAGAGGAGATCTGGAACGCTAAAAAGGCGGCCGAACAGGCCAACCAGGCCAAGAGTGACTTTCTGGCCAACATGAGTCACGAGATTCGGACCCCCATGAACGCCATCGTCGGTTTAAGCCACCTGGCACTAAAGACAAATTTGAGCCCCAAGCAATTAGATTACCTTAATAAAATACATTCTTCGGCCTATGCCCTGCTTGGTCTGATCAATGATATCCTGGATCTTTCCAAAATTGAGGCCGGAAAGTTGGAAATTGAGACTATTGGTTTCCAATTCGACGAAGTGATCGATAATATGTCGAATATGATGTCGTTAAAGGCTGAAGAAAAAGGATTGAACCTGAGCTTCAGGACCAGCCCTGATGTTCCCCAATCTCTCATCGGCGATCCGCTCCGCCTGGGGCAGGTCCTGATCAACTTGATCGGCAACGCGGTTAAGTTTACCCAAACCGGAGCCGTCATTGTTTCGACCACCCTGGCCGCCCAAAACGAAGACCGAGTCATCCTGAGGTTTTCGGTTCAAGACTCGGGAATAGGACTTACCGATGCGCAAATGTTGACTTTATTCCAGCCATTTAGTCAAGCTGACGGATCTATGACCAGGAAGTATGGAGGGACCGGTCTGGGCCTGGTCATCAGCAAGAAATTGGTGGAACTGATGGGCGGTGAAGTTTTTGTGGATAGCCGGCCGAATGAAGGCAGCACGTTCTCCTTTACCGTGAACTTGGGAACAGCCAAACCCGGATTGGCCCACTCCTTTCCCAACCTGGTTGATCTGCTGGGATTACGGGTGTTGGTGGTGGATGACAGCGAGACATCCCGGGAGATACTTGAACAGAGTTTAAAGGCCATGTCCTTTGAGGTCATCTCCGTCGACTCAGGATGGGCGGCCCTCATCGAACTGGAAAGAGCGGCTGATGATGGTGAGAAAGCGTATGATCTGGTCATCTTAGATTGGAAGATGCCGGGGCTGGACGGCATTGAGACAGCCCGAAGAATCAAGAACAACTCCCGGTTGCCCAGGACCCCGGTGATCATCATGGTCACGGCCTACGACCGGGAAGAAGTGATCCGTCAGGTCGAAGCGCTGGGCTTAGATGGTTTATTGGAGAAACCGGTCAGCGGTTCGATCCTATTTGATTCGATTATGGGCGTTTTCGCCCGCCATACCTCCGACCGGCCCGAACACGGACTATCGCCGGTTCAAGAAAATATCCCTGAATCGGTTAAAGGGGCCCGGATATTATTGGTGGAGGATAATGAAATTAACCAGCAGGTGGCTACCGAGATATTGGAAGGGACAGGATTTGTGGTGTCGGTGGCCGCCAACGGCCGAGAGGCTCTGGAGATGGTGGCCGCCGGATCAGCCGGTCTATTCAATGCCGTCCTGATGGACCTGCAGATGCCGGAGATGGATGGTTATACCGCCACATCCATGATCAGGCATGACCTGAACCAGCCTGACCTGCCCATCATCGCCATGACGGCCCATGCCCTGCACTCCGAACGGCAGAAATGCCTGGATGCCGGGATGAACGACCACGTGGCCAAACCCGTGGATCCGGCCAACCTTATCTCCACCCTGGTCAAGTGGCTCAAACCGGGCCAAGCGCGGCCCGGCCGCTCCGACGATCATCCGGCCTCCTCCCGCGCCCAGTGGTCCGCTGCCTTGCCTGATACTCTTCCCGGCCTCGACATTTCATCAGCCTTGAAGCGATTAGGGGGCAACCGGCGCTTGCTCAATAAACTCTTGAGGGAGTTCCATCATGATTGTCTAGAAATGATTGACCGCATTAACCAGGCCATGGTTACCGGAGATGAAGAAACCGCCCGGCGGACGGCCCATACACTTAAAGGAATGGCCGGTAATCTTTCGGCTAAAGACCTGTTTGATGCCGCTCAGGCCTTGGAGTCGGCCATTCGGCAAAGAAAAAAGACCCAGTACGATGTCCTGGTCGCAAATCTGAGCAGGACGATAAGACCGTTGCTTCAAGCCCTGTTACTTTTCTTTCGGAAACACGGGGATCAGCAATTGGAAAAGACCGGGGCTGCGGTAAGTGCTTCCCCCTTAGACCTCGTTCGTCTGGCCCCGATGCTGGTGGAGTTTGATCGGCTACTGAAAAAAAATAATATGGCGGCCCGGAAGCAGCTCGAGCTGATCAAGGAACAAATGGCTGGAGGAGAGTACTCGGAGCTATTGCAGGACATTGAAGACTCCATGTCCCGGCTGGACTTTAAAGGCGCCGTACAACCCCTGGCCTCCATAGCCCAGGCGCTTAAGGTGAACTTGTCTTAGACTCTTACCGTAACTAGTCAGGGTAACACCTTAATACTGTTTTATTAAGGCACGGTCTGGCCATCTTCCGATGTGATAAGATTCCTCACATTCGCTCGGAATGACAAAGTGGAAAGCATTTGCTCCGGAATTACAAATTTACATCGTTATTCCGTGTGGTCCACTTCTCCGTCATTTCGAGCGAAGCGAGAAATCTTAACGTCATTGCCATAATTAAACGCTATCGCGGTGAAACCTCCGGGCCGGCGCCGGTCTCCTCAATTTCCATCAAGGAACTCGACCGCCCGGAGGTCACGTTTACAGTTTCTCGATCCTGACTGCGCAGGCTTTGTACTCGGCTGTCCAACTGATGGGATCGAACACGGGATTGGTCAACCAATTGGCGCAGGTCTCCCGGAAATGGAAGGCCATCCAGACCAGACCCGGCGGGACCTGATCGGTCACCCTGGCTTTCAGCGTCACCGTCCCTCGGCGAGAACTCAACCGAATAACCTCTCCTGGTTCAATCCCCATTTTCTGTGCATCCTTCGGCGAAATATCCGCCGTCTCCTCTCCCAATAGATCGTTCAGGCCCCGGCACCGGCCGGTTTGGGTTCTGGTATGATAATGGTACAACCGGCGATCCGTACTCAAAGTGAAAGGATACTCGGCGTCCGGCACTTCGGCCGGCGGAGTCCAGTCAACGGGCATGAACCGGCCCTGACCGCAAGTGAAGCATCCGTCTTTGTGAAGGGTGCAGGTACCGGGGTGGTCAAGTGTGGGTACCGGCCATTGCAGTCCGTCTCCATCCAACCGGGCATATTTGACGCCACACAGTTGGGGAGCCTCTACCGATACCTCATTATCCCAGATTTCCTGGGCGCTGTTCGATGCCCAAGACTGACCACCAATCCGGCGGGCCAGTTCTTTAAAGATCCACCAATTGGGCTTTGCCTGGCCCGGCGGGGAGCTGGCCGTCCGGACTCGATTGACCCGGCGTTCACTGTTGGTGAAGGTCCCGTCATTCTCGCTCCAGGCCGCGGCCGGGAAAACAACGTCGGCAAAACGCGTCGTCTCCGTTGGAAAAATATCGTTGCAGACAAGGAATTCAGCCGACTCCAGGCAATGTTCCACGTGTCTAATGTCTGGCTCGGTATTGGCCAGGTTTTCACCAAAAACGTAAAAAGCCTTAATCTTGCCGGTGACCAGGCCGTCCATCATATGGGGCATCATCAAGCCCGGTTTATCGGATAGCTTGGTCCCCCAGAGCTTCTCAAATTTAGCCTGGGCCTGCGGGTCGCCGACCTTCTGATACCCTGGATAAACATTGGGCAGGGCGCCCATATCGCAAGCCCCTTGAACGTTGTTCTGGCCCCGGAGAGGATTGACCCCGCCGCACTCAAATCCCACGTTACCCAACATCATCTGTAAGTTGGCACAGGAAAGGACGTTATTCACGCCGCAAGTGTGCTCGGTGATGCCCAAGGTATACATGAGCATGGCCGGCTTAACCGCGGCCAGACGTCGGGCCACCTTATAAATTAAGTCCGCGTCCAGGCCGCATATTTCGGCCGCCCGTTCGGGAGGATATTGCATCACTTTTTCTTTGATTACGTCAAAACCGGTGCAACAACTACCGACATACTTCTTATCGTATAGATCTTCTTTGATCAAAACGTGCATTAACCCGTTAATGAAAGCAATGTCGCTTCCAACTTTTAACGGCACGTGAGTAGAGGCGAACGCAACCAGATCCGTCCGACGGGGATCCACTACGATCATTTCCGCCCCTTTATTCACCGCATTCTTAACAAAGGTAGCAGCCACCGGATGTGCTTCGGTCATATTGGACCCGATGACCAGAATCATTTTAGCTTTGTCAAAGTCGGCAAAAGAATTTGTCATAGCCCCGGAACCAAATGATGTCGCCAGACCAGCGACGGTGGGGGCGTGTCAGGTCCGGGCGCAATGATCGATATTGTTGGTCCCGATCACTGCGCGGAATAATTTTTGCATATTATAAGAATCTTCGTTAATACTGCGGGCGCAACTTACGCCGGCGATGGCGTCCGGACCATGGGTGGCGATGATGTCCTTAAACTTATCGGCCACCAGATCCAAGGCCTCGTCCCAGGAGGCTGAACGGAATTCACCGTTTTCTTTAATCAACGGCGTTTTGAGCCGTTCTTCGGAGTAAATGAAGTCATACCCGAACCGGCCTTTGACGCAAAGTCGGCCGCGATTCGGCTGAGCCTCTTCCACCCCGGTCACCTTGACGATCTTCCCATCTTTGACGTGCAGCCATTGCTGACATCCCACTCCGCAATAGGGACAGGTGGTGCGAACCTTTTCCAGTTCCCAAGGCCGTCCCAAGCCTTTCGCTTTCTTCTCCGTCAGCGCTCCGACCGGGCAGGCCTGGACGCACTCACCGCAATGGGTGCAATGGTCGTAGTCGGCGACGGGAAACCATCCGGTGGGCATAGGTTTATCTTCACGCCTCCCATATGGGTAGGGAATGGCCTTGTTGACCTGGACTTCATTGCACGCGGCCACGCACCGCCCACACATAACGCACTTGTTAAAATCACGGACTATCATGGGGTGCTGGTCGTCTACCGGGCGGGGCTCCATGGCTCTGGGAAAAGCCAATTCCTTGATCCCATGTTCATACACCAGCCGCTGGAGTGTGCAATCACCGTTGGCTTCGCAATACAGGCAGTTGTGGTCACCATCGGCCACGAGAAGTTCAAGGAGCATCTTGCGCTCCTGAACGACCTTACTGCTGTGGGTTTCCACCACCATGCCGTCGACTGCAGGCGTGGCGCAGGCCGGGAGCAACCTGTCCGCCCCTTCCACCTCCACCACGCAGATGCGGCATACTCCCTTATGATCGGCGGCTTGAAGATAACACAGGGTGGGGATGTCCACCCCATGCGCTCGAGCCGCCTCCAGGATACTTTGTCCCGGCTCGAAAGAAATGTTCTTTCCGTTCAATGTCAATGTGTCCATCAAGCGACCTCCAGATGCCGCGGTTCCGAAGCGGCGGAAGCAATAGGGTAACGGTGCAAATGACGGGTGGGCTTTCCTCCGTTAAAACGCAGAGCCTCTGAGCCGGTATCCATCGGATCCTTAGGAAAGAATGGAATTCATGGCCGCGGCCAGACGGAGAAAGGCCGCTTTCAGACATTTGAGTCCCTGGGCTGGGTGATTTAACCCGATAAAACACGGCTCCATAAACCGCCCTGAGGATGGTCGGTCCAACAGAAAGACAAATATAAAATTTCGCGGCAAAAATCAAGAGGTATTATGTCATTTTTGACATAACTTAGTCTGTCGAACTCGGGTCGCGGGGACGGCTTTGCTTAAAGTGAAGCAGGAAGAGGGATACAAGAAGTAACATCTGGCAGGAAGTATAGTAATAGCCGCAGGTTAATTGGACGAGCTGAAGCTCTGGACGGGGATGATATTAAACAACATGTTAATTGATGCGAGCTCAAATCTTCAGGAGGGTGTTTTACTGATCAGGATGGCGTTTTACTGATTGTGATCCTCCCCCTATTAAAGGGGGAAGATATATCACAATGGTATTTTTACATAGTTATAATTCAAGCATGTAACCCCGGTTGGGATTGCTTTTCTATCTTTACAGCACACACCTTGTATTCCGGGATCTTGGCCACCGGATCCAGGGCCGCAATGGTCAAGTTATTGGCCGAGGCATCCGCATAATGAAACGGGATGAATACCACACCTTCCCGGACACTCTCGCTAATCGCGATCTGTACCTCGATACTTCCTCGCCGGCTGGAGACGTGGACGAATTCGCCATTAGCGACCTGCATCCTGGCCGAATCGGCGGGATTCATTTCCATCTTGGCCACGGGAGCCATATCGTTGACACCCGCGCACCGGCCGGTCATCGTCCGCGTATGGTACTGATACAGCACCCGTCCCGTCGTCAGGATCATGGGGTAGGCTTCGTCGGTCGGCTCGAACGGCTCCTGGTGTTCTATCGGGGAGAACAACCCTTTCCCCCTGGAGAACTGGCCCACGTGCAAAATGGGGGTTCCGGGATGACCGGCGTTGGGACAGGGCCATTGCAGCGTTTCATTTTCAAGCCGATCATAGGTAATGCCCCCGTAGCTTGGGGTCACGGCGGCAATTTCCTCGAAAATAGCCCGGGGGCTCTCATATTGCCAGTTAAGGCCCATACGATTGGCCAGCGCGGTGAGGATCTGCCAGTCGGCCAGGGCCTGACCGGGCGACTCCACGGCCTTTCTCACCCGTTGCACCCGTCGCTCCGTATTGCTGAAGGTGCCGTCCTTTTCCGCAAAGCAGGCCGCGGGCAACACAACGTCGGCCAGGGCCGCGGTTTCGGTGAGAAAGATGTCCTGCACGACCAGGAAATCGAGATTTTTGAGAGCAGCCAGCACGTGATGGGTGTCTGCGTCGGAAATGACAGGATTTTCGCCCATGATAAAGACGCCCTTAATCCTGCCGTCGGCGGCTGCCGCCATGGCCTCGGTAAGAGTCATCCCCACCTTGACGTCCAGTGGCGCCTTCCACAAAGCCTCGAACTTCGTACGGACGGTTTCATTGATCACCGGCTGGTAGCCGGGAAGGACATTAGGCAGCCCGCCCATGTCGCAGGCCCCCTGAACGTTGTTCTGCCCGCGCAGGGGATTAACCCCCGTGGACGGCCTTCCGAAGTTGCCCGTGAGCATGGCCAGGTTGGCCAGAGACTTCACATTGTCGGTACCATGGGTGTGCTGGGTGATTCCCATGGTATATAGGATCATGGCCTTACCGGCCTGACCGTAAAGGCGGGCGGCCTTGATGAGGTCTCCAGCCGGAATCCCCGTGATTTTTTCCACTCTTTCGGGCGTGTAGGTCTCCACCACCTTTCGCATTTCCTCAAAATTCTCGCAGCGCTCGGCAATGAAGGCTGTATTGGCCAGATTCTCCTTGATGATCGTGTGCATCAACCCATTAATCAGGGCAATATCGGTGCCCGGCCGTTGACGCAGCCAAATGGTGGATTGGTCCACCAGCGGGATGCGCCGGGGATCGATAACGATCAGCTTTGCTCCGTTGCGGACCACACCTTGCTTGACAAAAGTCGCCAAGACCGGATGGGCGATGGTGGTATTGGAACCGATAACGATGAACACCTCGGCATCTTCCATTTCGGCAATGGAATTAGTCATGGCACCGGAACCAAGTGATACGGCCAGACCGGCCACAGTAGAGCTGTGTCAGAGTCTGGCGCAATGATCGATGTTGTTGGTGCCGAATCCGGTCCTCACCAGCTTCTGCATGAGGTAGTTCTCTTCGTTGGTGGCCCGAGCCGAAGTAAACCCGGCCAGAGATTGGGGGCCATGGGCAGCCTTCATTTCGGAAAAACGGGCCGCGACCAGGTCCAGAGCCTCATCCCAGCTTGCTTCCCGGAAGGCGCCGTTTTCTTTGATCAGCGGCGTGGTCAGGCGGTCGGGAGCATTGATGAAATCATAACCGAAGCGTCCCTTAACACAAAGGCGTCCCCGGTTGGGTAGTGCATCTTCAACTCCGGTGACCTTCACCACCTGATTGTCTTTGACGTGCAGCCAGATCTGACATCCTACCCCGCAATAGGGGCAGGTGGTGCGGACCTTTTGCGTCTGCCAGGTCATGGCCTTTCCAAGGGCTTTTTTCTCCAACAGGGCTCCCACCGGGCAGGCCTGGACGCATTCGCCGCAGTGGACGCAACGGTCATAATCGGCCACGGGAAGCCAGCCGGTTACCGGCGGTTTATCTTCACGCCTCCCAAAAGGATAGGGAATGGCGTTATTGACTTGGACATCATTGCACGCAGCCACGCACCGGCCGCAAAGCACGCACTTGTTGAAATCACGTTGAATCATCGGGGTGACGTCGTCGATGGGACGCGGCACGTAGTCCGATTTTCGGGCCACATTCTTAATCCCATACTCGTACACCAGACTTTGCAACTTGCAATCGCCATTGGACTCACAGAACAGACAGTTGTGATCTCCGCTAGCCACCAGAAGCTCCAGGAGCATCTTGCGTTCCTGAACAACCTTGCTGCTGTGGGTCTCCACCACCATGCCGTCGCCTGCAGGCGTGGCGCAGGCCGGAAGCAATCTGTCCGCGCCTTGAACTTCCACTACGCAAATGCGGCAGACTCCCTTGTGATCAGCAGCCTGAAGATGGCACAGGGTGGGGATAACCACTCCATGGGTTCGCGCCGCCTCGAGGATGGATTGTCCCGGCTCAAAAGATATGTTCTTTCCGTTTAACGTCAGCGTATTCATCCCAAACTCCTAAAAATAATCGGTTAAACCGCGGCCATGGCAATGCGGTAGCAGCGAAGACAACGGGACGCTTCTTGAGTGGCTGAAGCCGAATTCACCTTACCCTCTACTTCATCGAAGCTCTTTATCCGCTCTTCAGGCTCCATAACCGGCGGATGCAGCTTCTTGGTAGAGTCTGCATAGGGCATCTTCTCTTTGAAATAGAATACTCCCAACTGAGCGATGAGTTTCTCCATGTAATCGCTCTCTTCCGGAGCACTCTGGCCGGAGGTCAGGAACTGTTCGATGAACCGGGCCGCGTTCTTCCCCGCGGCCAGCGCCGCGATCAGC
>JADFYA010000123.1 GCA_015233285.1 Deltaproteobacteria bacterium
TAATTCAACAGCATTGGGGCGTTGCCCTGGGCTAACCTAGAGCGCCCTTTCAGGGCTTCATCGGAATTAACCATTTATTAGAATAGGATCCGATGACCCTACCCTTAAGTCAATGACATTGGATTGCAGATTATAAATTTTTAGTTTATAAAAACGATCTGAATAAGACAGCCGCGGAAGCCTAATAAGCCGGGCGGCAGTTCCCTGGGCATCTCGGGCGCCGGCCTTGTAAAAATTTATTCCTCCAGAAAAGAAACTATGAAAAGAAACGTACTGATTGCATCCATTTTGTTCGGGTTAGCCGGTTTTGCCGGAAACTGGTTCAAGATTGAATTGTTCTTTAATGTCGACTTCCTCTTCGGCTCTTTTTTCGTGATGCTGGCTATTCTCCGGTTTGGCCCGTTGGCCGGCGTGGTTGCCGGGGTCATGGCCGCGTCCTGCACTTATATTCTCTGGCACCATCCCTGGTCCATCATCATATTCCTGGCCGAGGCGGCGTTCGTGGCCTGGAGGACCGGAAAAAAGGGCCGAAAAATATTAACCCAGGACATTCTCTTTTGGCTGGTTTTAGGCATGCCGTTGGTCTGGTTGTTCTATCACCAGGTCATGGGGATTCAGCCGCAGCCAACCCTAACGATCATGCTTAAACAAAGTATCAACGGAATCTTCAACGCCCTTTTGGCCGGAATCGCCAATTTGTTGCTCCAGACTTTCAGCCGGGACAGGGACTCACTCCCGGCATTCCGGGAAACAATTTTTACGATCATGGTCTCCATTCTCATGTTCCCGGCAATAATATCGGTAACTGCTAATCTGCGTAGTTACCTAGACGGCGAGATGAACCACCTCGCCGGTGATACATTACAATTAGCTACAATTACAAAAAATAACATCAACGTCTGGATTAATGAGAATCATCAAAGCGTCATAGGTCTGTCTAAGCTGATCGGAGACCCCGATACGACCCCAGGGCCGGTAATGCAGCGACTCGTGACGGAGGTTAAAGAAGTCTCGCCCCAATTCAAGCGGATGGGGGTGCTGAATCGTAATGAAAATACCATCGCCTATTCGCCTCTGGTAGATGACCTTGGAAAATCAACAATAGGAGTAAATTTTTCAGATAGACCATATATTCGCCAGATCAAAACAAGTAAAAAGCCTATGATCGGAGAAATAGTCATGGGCAGGGTCGGCACCCCCAGACCCATGGTTCCTTTTTTCGCTCCCTTAATATCTTCAGGGGAATACAAGGGTTTTTGTGTCGGTATTCTAGACGAGGAGCAGATAAAGAATGTCTTATCCTCTATTGTGGTTAAGAATGGTTTTGACATCACGCTGCTTGATTTTAACAAAAGGATTATCGTTAGCACCAGACGCGATCTAAAAATAATGGATCGTTTTTCTCCGCCCAGGGGTGGATTGGAATACCAATTTACAGCCAATGTTCGGCACTGGGTCCCAGAACCTAAGGTTGGGACCAGCATTATGCAACGTTGGCGGAAATCGTTGTTGGTGACGGAAATCGAGATTGGGTCCGGCATTGGCTGGAATGTCCGCGTCGAAGCCTCGCCCCTTCTGCTGCTGAATAATCTTAACGACATGACGATAAATAGATTTCTGATCCTATTTCTTTTAATTATTACAATTGTCGTCATTTCCAATCTTCTTAGCGGGCGCTTAATTTCCCCCCTTCAGAGGCTCCAGGCGGCCACCGGGCGGCTGCCCCACCAGCTCGCCATTGAGGATTCAGACCGGGATTGGCCCGTCAGCAGAATCGCCGAACTGGATGACTTGATATACAACTTTCGGCAAATGGCCCAGGCCCTCAAGGGAATGTTTCGCGACCAGTTGCAACTCAATGAATACCTTGAACAACGTGTGTCGGAGCGGACTGCCTTGCTTGAAGCCGCCAATGGGCAACTGCAAGAAGAAGTCAAAGAGCGCAAGCAGGCGGAAGAATCCGTCGCGGCATTGGCGATACGTAATCAAACTCTTCTCCAAAATGCCGGTGACGGAATTCACGTCCTTGACGAGCAAGGCAACGTTGTTGAGGCCAACGATGCGTTCTGCAACATGCTCGGCTATACGCGTGAAGAAATACTGCAACTCAACGTAGCCGACTGGGACGTGCAATGGTCTCGGGGGGAACTTGTAGAAAGGATTCGCGAATTGATCACCGTCAAGGCCGTGTTCGAGACACGGCATCGAAGAAAGGGTGGACAAATTCGCAACGTCGAAGTCAGCGGAGTTGGGGTGCTGCTGCAGGGCCGTCCATATCTCTATGCCTCAGCCCGCGACCTGACCGAGCGCAGACAGGCCGAGGCAGCCTTGCGGGAGAGCGAGGAAAAGTACCGGGTCCTTTTTCATAATGAACTCTATGCCGTCTGCATTTTCGATTTGGAGACTTTAAAATTTCTGGATGTCAACGACGCCTATGTGAAGCTCTACGGGTACAGCCGGGATGAGCTCATGGGCGGAATGACCATTCAAGACATCACGGTGCAACATCAGGAATCGGATAGCACCATCCGACAGACTCTCTCTGCGGGAACCATCTACATTCCAATAAGATTTCACAAGAAAAAAGACGGAACCGTCTTTGCTGTGGAAATTGTGGGAGGCCCTTATACCTATCAGGGAAGGAAAGTGGTATTCGCTTTAACTCGCGACATCAGCCATCGCCAAAAGGCGGAAGAGGCCTTACGGGAAGCTCACCGGCGCCTTGACGAGATAATCGAGTCTTTTCCTGATGCCACCTTTGTGATCGACACCAAGGGACAGATCACCCATTGGAACAGGGCCATTGAAAAGATGACCGGGGTTTTGAAGTCCGATATGCTCCAAAAGGGAGAGCATGAATACGCCCTTCCCTTCTATGGCGACCGAAAGCCCTTACTGATCGACATTGCTTTGTCCATGGCTTCAGATCCTGAATTTAAACCAGAGGAGTACGATCTCATCCATAGAGAAGGCGACAGCTTCTTGGGTGAAGCCTTTGTTCCGCAGGCATTCCAGGGCAAAGGGGCTTACCTGTCGGCAACGAGTTCCGTGTTGCGGGACAGACTGGGCAACGTGACCGGCGCGATAGAGTCTATTCGTGATGTTACGGAGCGCAAACGAATTGAGGAAGAGTTACGCACGAGTGAAGAGCTTTACCGGAGCATGTTTGAAAATAACCGGGCCGTCAAGTTGCTGATCGAGCCGGGAACGGGGCTGATCGTGGACGCCAATCCGGCTGCCTGTAATTTCTACGGTTACACCAGAGATCAATTCCAAACGATGCAGATTACGGATATCAACATGCTTCCCCGAGAACAAGTCCTGGCAAAAATAAAACTGGCCGGAACGGAGCAGAAAAACTACTTCATTTTTCGCCACCGGGTGGCCACGGGTGAAATACGCGACGTGGAGGTCTACTCCGGACCGATCGACATAAAGGGACGGACCCTGCTCTATTCGATTATCCACGACATCACGGACCGGCAGCAGGCGGAAACGGCATTGCAAGAGAGTAAACGGGCCTACGACGAAATGGTGGCCCGGGTCCCGGTCGGCATCTATAAATTCAGAATCACGCCCGAAGGCCATATGGCATTCGATTACGTAAGTCCTCGTTTTTGCGAAATTATAGGCCTTAAGTCCGAAGACGCATTGGAAGACTCAAAAACAGCCTTTGCCCTGGTTCATCCTGAAGATATGCAACATTTCGTCGAGGCCAATGAAGCGGCCAGGAAAACAGCGGAACCGTTTCTGTGGGAAGGCAGATTCGTCATCAAAGGTCAAGTCAGGTTCATCCACATCGAGTCAGTGCCCAAGATATTGGAGAATGGCGGCATCGTCTGGACAGGGACACTGCAAGACATTACCGACGAAAAACGTGCGGAGGCTGACAGGATAGAACTGGAACATCGCCTGCAGCAGGCCAAGAAAGCTGAAAGTCTGGGCCGGATGGCCGGCGCTGTTGCGCATAATTTCAACAATATATTGGGCGTTGTAATCGGCAACCTGGAGCTGGCCATGTATGAATTGTCTCAGGAGTCGGAATCTCGCACATGCGTTGCCCAGGCTATGAAGGCGGCCGGAAAGGCGGCCGAAATCAGCCGGTTCATGCTCACCTACCTCGGTCAAACCATCGGGAAGAAAAAACCGTTGGATATTACTAAGGCTGTGGAGGAAGCTCAAGGTTTTATCTGCTCATCCATACCGGCGAATGTACAATTAAGAACCGAGTTTCCCTCCCAGGGACCGGTCATCCAGGCGGATGACGCGCACATAAAGCAAATCTTGACCAATCTGATTTCCAACGCCGTGGAGGCTATCGGACAAGCAGAAGGCCGTATCACGGTGGCCGTAAAAGTGGTGACCGCAGGGGATATCCATAAATTGAAATTTTTCCCCATGGACTGGAAACTGAAGGAGAGAAGGTACGCCTGTCTTTCGGTCAGAGATACCGGTCCCGGTCTGGATGCAGAAACCATCGAGAGAATCTTTGACCCGTTCTTTACGACCAGATTTACAGGCCGCGGCTTGGGACTGCCCGTCGTCCTCGGGCTGGTGAGAGCCTACGACGGGGCGGTCACCGTTGAAAGCCGGCTTGGTCGGGGCGCAATATTCAGGGTCTATTTTCCGGTGCCGGAACAGAAATAACCGTCTCCCAGCGATGATATGTCCACCTTCGGGCAGATTGAAGAAGATGGCCGATGACGAGGCTATGGTCCGCATATGGCCCGAACCGTAGAATAATTCATTCCCTTGGCGATGGACTTCAGCCCTGATTCCGTCTTTAATTTAAATAGAAAAAGCGTTCTCATGCTTATCATCAATTTGCAGCAGAAAAAGCCCGGCGCCCAATACTCTCAACATTAGGCCGGCCGCGTCCGGACTCACCCCGGTGGGGTTACGGCGCAAGCGGGCCAGATTCGACCGTAGACGCGGCATGTCCAGGTAAAAGCGGGCCAGGTGACTTCGCTGCAAGGTGGCCACTGTTTCCTCGATTTCCCCAAGGCTAACGCGCATCCGATGCGGGAGGTCGGCCGCTTGTTTGCCGCGCCGGGTGTTCCAGACCACTTCAGGGGGGAGGACGTCCGCCATGGCCCGGCGAATGAGCCGGCGGTCTTCCCCGTGACGCAAGAACTGGTCTTCAGGCAACCCCAGGCAAAAGGTCAGCACCCGTTTGTCTGCCGTGGGATCGCTCACTTCAAGGCCGAAAGCGGCCCCGAATTCAAGCCAGAGCAGGCCGATGGAGCTGGACTCCGGCCCTCCGCTCAAGGTTACGGCCACCGGCCAACCGGCAGCGGACAGCCTCGGTGTAGCTATCGAGAAAGGCTTCCAGATATTCCTGGTCCGACCGGAAACGAACTTCCGGCGTATCTTCCATGCGCCAGTACCGCTGGAGCCGAGGTCCATCTCCTGTCACGGTCAGGGCGTGGGCCGGGCAGTTTCAGTATGTCCCGGTAGGCCGTTTCCATCTTGTTTGTTACGTTGAACCACACCGTCATAAAGCTGACGAACATTCGTCTATTCATCCGGCGGGGGACAAACGGCAGAGCAAACAATCCCCGCAGCGAGGTGGCGAAGGCCAGATGGTCGGCATCCCGATAGTAGTAAAGGCCGGTCTGACCAAAATGGCCTCGGGCCAGGAACAGGCTGCGCCGCCTGGGGTCCCACAGGGCCATGACCCAGTCCCCCAACAATTTGTCCGGACACCCCTCGCCCCATTTGGCATAAGCATGCAGGATCAAGGTGTTCCAAAATAAATTGACCCGCCGGGTGATACGATGTATAATAAAAAAATTAGCCTTGAAAGCTGAGGCCCTTTATTTGTGGCCGGGTATGACGTGATTCTTTCAGGTGTAAGTCCTCTACGGGACGTGGTGACCAGAGCCTTCAGCCGAAGGCCGGGGCATGGGGACGTCAATCTGCGACTACCTAACGGCCGGAGTCGGCCACAAATGAATATTGAATTAACCCGGCCCCCTGGTCAATACGACCAGGACTTAGGACAGACATGATACCACAGGCACAAACCAACATCCTAATTGCGGTAGATGGTTCAGATCAATCATTTGAAGTTGTCCGGTATGTGGGGCGGATCATCCCGCCGGGACGGGCCGGATTTACTCTGCTGCACATTGCCCACGAGATACCGGAAAGTTTTTGGGACACGGAGCAGGACCCCCGGCCCGGTCAAGATGAAATCTGGGTTGAGTCCCTGACTGCCCCGCAGCGCCGCGTAATTGATGATTTTTTGGACAACACCAGGCAGGAACTCCATGTATTGGGCCATCAAGATGATTTGGTAACGACTCTGGTAAGAAAACGACAGGCGGGTGTGGCTCGAGACATCATCAAAGAAGCCCGGCAGGGATATCAGGCCCTGGTGTTGGGGCGCCGGGGTGCAAGTCGGTTGCCCGATCTGGTGTTTGGTAGTGTTGCGAACAAGCTGTTGGATTGTTTGACTGATGTGGCCTTGTGGGTAGTCGGCGGCTCCCCTGATCCGGGCAAGCTGCTGGCCGCCATGGACGCTTCTGAATCAGCCGGCAGGCTGGTCGATTATGTGGGTAAGGTGTTCGAGGAGTCTTTGCCGGAACTGCTTCTCTTCCACGTTATCAGGGATTTCCGGATGACCTTTCCAGATACGGCTCGCGGCTTTCTAAATGATGACGCCAAAGAATTAACCAGCCTGGCCGGCGAACAGGCGAAACAGGCCGCAGCGGCCATGGTTCCCCTGCTGCAGCATGGTGTTAAGGCTCTAATAGACAGGGGAGGCCGTCTTGAAGACATCTTGGCCAAAATCATCACCGGAGAACCAAGCCGCTCTGGAGCCATTATCCGTGAGGCTCGTCAGGGCGGCTATGGGACGGTGGTGCTGGGCCGAAAGGGAGTATCTCGGGTGGCCGAATTTCCGTTCGGCCGAGTCAGCCATAAGGTGATTCAGATGGCTGATGATTTGGCTGTCTGGGTGATCAATTAGGCGGCCGGGTATCTCGTACCCAGCGGGTTACCCATCGGTTGCAGGCGGTTGCAGGACCGCTCCCAAGCTGAATTAAATCCAAATTCAATCCAGTGGCGGACAACCTCTCAACCAAGCCACGATCAATCAAAGGCGTCCGTCCCCAATCCACCAGCCCTTCCACGAGCCCCAATCCACGAGATTACGAGTCAAGTCTACGCTGTCTATTCGCACTCCAGCTTGTACCTTAGCCCCTGAGACTTGCAGACCATCTCCCGGCCGGTCTCCTTTATATCACCTTCCATCATTTCTCTAACCAGCTCAGGAAAAGAGGTCCGCGGCGCCCAGCCCAGTTGCTCTCGGGCCTTGGAATAATTACCCAGTAGAGATTCCACCTCAGTGGGCCGGAAGAATCCGGGGTCAACCCCGAACAACTTATCTCCCGGCCGGACCAATGGATTAAACTCATATTTTTCCTCAAAGGCCGCCCGGTCGAAAGAGTCCACGATCCCCTCCTCAGATAATCCATGGCCTTTCCAATCAATTGTCATGCCGACAGCTTCGCAGGCCGCCCGACAAAAATCGCGGACAGAGTGTTGCTCTCCGGAGGCAATAACGTAATCTTCCGGATGGTCTTGTTGCAGCATCAGCCACTGAGCCTCCACGTAGTCGCGGGCATGTCCCCAGTCCCGCTTCGCTTCCATATTGCCCAGGTAAATGGTGCCTTGAATGCCCATTAAGGCCCGGGCAATACCACGGGTAATTTTTCTGGTGACAAATGTTTCACCCCGAATCGGCGATTCATGGTTGAACAGGATTCCATTGCAGGCAAACATGCCGTAGGCTTCCCGGTAGTTAACCGTAATCCAATATCCGTATAACTTGGCCACGGCATAGGGGCTGCGCGGATAGAACGGCGTTTTTTCATCTTGCGGCACAGTTTGGACTTTGCCGTAAAGCTCACTGGTCGATGCCTGGTAAAAACGCGTCTTCTCCGTCAATCCGAGAATGCGAACGGCCTCCAGCAGCCGCAGTGTGCCCAAGGCATCGGCGTTGGCAGTGTATTCCGGAGACTCGAAACTTACCGCCACATGACTTTGGGCGGCCAGGTTATAAATCTCATCAGGCCGGATTAATTCGATGAGTCTGGCCAGACCGAGAGAGTCGGTCAACTCGCCGTGGTGTAACTGAAAACGCTTTGCAATACCGTGGTCACTCCGATGAATATGATCAACTCGTTCCGTATTAGACACCGAGCAACGCCGCTTGATGCCGTGAACAGTGTATCCTTGGTCTAACAAAAACGCGGAAAGATAGGCTCCGTCCTGGCCGGTGACACCTGTAATCAAGGCTACTTTACTCAATCGTCTTCTCCTTTTAATATGACCCGGCACTCGGTCGAGATCAAATTTCCTTCCGCACGCGTTTCCGGCAGAGGGCAATCATCCGGCGAGTTGCGGCTCACCTCGATCATCGGTTTTGGTTTTACCGGTTTTCGAACGCGGATAAAGCTTTTGGGCGCATTCCGGGCATATCCCATGTGAAAAATTTGCCTCAGAACGGTCTCGGATATAAGCCTCTATCTGGTTCCAGTATCCTTTGTCGTCTCGTATTTTTTTGCAGCTAGCACAGATCGGAAGCATGCCGCTAAGTTGTTTGACTCTATTTAAGGAGTCCTGAAGTTCGGCAATCAGCTTTTCCCGCTCTGTCTCGATCCGTTTCCGCTCGACAATCTCCTCCACCGCCTGGGTGTATAATATCCGATACCGGGTAATAACGTGGTAGGCCGCGACAACGGCAATTATGGTCCCAAAGACTATGGTGACGACGTTTGACTGCCATAACGTCATATCCGGGGCAACTATCCGCTTTATAAGCTGATAGGCGGTAGTGCAAAAGAAAGTGATCAACCCTACCTTGATCAGGGGAAGACCAAGCCCATAAGACTTGGAGATCTGATAGGCGGCTACCGGGCTGTCTTTGTTTCCGTCTTCCATAGCCTTGCCCCTTGCATTCTGCTGTTTCGTTTGTTTAAGCTTGGGGTCCAATCGACATCGAA
>JADFYA010000124.1 GCA_015233285.1 Deltaproteobacteria bacterium
CTTGCCGCTCAACGACGAGTCCGAACACGACCGTTCGGCTGAGGCCTACATAACCTTTCTGTCTCGATGCCGGGTCTGGGAGGTGCGGGGGGGTACGGATTTTTATACTGCTGCCAATATTTGTCTCCGGTTCCTTGAGACTCAATGATAACAACTCCCAGCTCAACCGGTCTGGAGGGAACTGTCATAGGCGATGCTTGATAAAAAACAGGTCACAGCGTTAAATAACCCCAGGTAGAAAGGTAGAGACGATGGACAAGCCGAAGATAGAATTAAAGAATACTATAGGCCGAAATGAAGTGATCACCTATTTAGAAGGACTCGTCGAAGGCTTCAAGGCCGGAAAGATCGTGTTGGAGCAAGGCGACCTGATCCTTGAGATGACTGTTCCCGAAGTGGTCCAGGTTGAAGTGGAAGCCGGACAAAAGAAGGATAAGGCCAAGTTTGCGCTGGAACTAACCTGGGACCAAGTCACTGATTCCAAATAATTTGACCCCTTGCCTCGTTAAATAACCCCGGGTAGAAAGGTAGAGTCGATGGATAAGCCGAAGATAGAATTAAAGAATACTATGGGCCGAAATGAAGTGATCACCTATTTAGAAGGACTCGTCGAAGGCTTCAAGGCCGGGAAGATCGTGTTGGAGCAAGGATACCAAATCCTCGAGATGACTGTTCCCGAAGTGGTCCAGGTGGAAGTGGAAGCTAAACAAAAGAAGGATAAGGCCAAGTTTGCGCTGGAACTAACCTGGTATCAAATTGCTGATCCAGATGAATGTGACTCCGTCAAGATCTCGGGCCAAAACCCGGAGAAGGCGGTTTTAGCCGCAGGATTTGAGGAAGTCGGCGACAAAGAGCCAACGTTGGACAATAATGAGCATAGGTTGTGTATCGATGCCAAGGAAGAGTGCCTCCTTACCATTACGGTGAAGGAAGAAACCGAACTGGAGTCCGCTGAAAAGGAGTCTGACCGCTTGCTCCGAATCGGCGAAGAGCAATACACATCTTAAGAAAAAGATTTTGGATCCGGCATGAACAAATTCCCGCGGGCAGGGACGCCTGCGCCACCAGAAAAACAGATTCTTTTTTACAAACCTATAACTTATAAATGCTGTTGGAGCATGACATGATCGATCCGGTGATTTTTAGAAAATACGACATCCGGGCCGTAGTGGATAAAGAACTCGACGATACCGGGGTAATCAACCTGGGTCGGGCCATGGGGACATATTTCCAAACCAGGGGTATGGATAGGATCACCTTAGGCCGCGATGGCCGGTTGAGCTCTGACAGGTATGCCGCCTTGTTCTCGGAAGGTTTGATCAGCACGGGGCTGTCTGTGGCCGACCTCGGACTGGTCACCACCCCGATGCTCTATTTTTCTGTTTATGCTCTGAAGCATCCGGGCGGCGTGATGATCACCGCCAGTCACAATCCCGCTCAGTACAATGGGTTTAAGATCTGTGTCGGGCCTCATGCCATGACGGAAGCTGAGATTCAAGCCATCCGGGCCCTGGCTCAACGGGGTGACTTTTACAAAGGAAAAGGGACCATCGAACAATTTGACGTGGCCCCCTTCTATCTGGAATACCTCCTGAAACATATTGATATTCCGCGGCCGGTGGCCATCGGGGTTGATACGGGGAACGGCTCAGTCGGTCCCATCGCCAAGGCCGTCTATGAGGGTCTGGGATTAAAGGCCATCCACATCTATGCCGATGTGGATGGCCGGTTCCCCAATCACCAGCCGGATCCCACCGTGCCGAAGAATATGGTGGATCTCGGGGCCCTGGTCAAGGAGCATGGCCTGGAGGTAGGTCTGGGTTTTGACGGGGACGGGGATCGCGTTGGGGTGGTGGACGAGGCCGGCCGCCTTATCTATGGGGACAGGTTACTCCTGATCTTTGCCCGAGAGATTCTGGCCCGCCGGCCTGGGGCTGCCATCGTGGGTGATGTCAAGTGTTCTGATAATCTTTTCCGCGAGATAGAACAACGCGGCGGCCGGGCTAGAATGTGGAAGACTGGACACGCCCTAATCAAGCATAAGATGGAAGAAGAAAGAGCCGCCCTGGGCGGGGAGATGAGCGGGCATATTATTTTTGCCGACAGATATTTTGGTTTTGATGATGGGATATATGCCGCACTTCGGCTGGTGGAGATCCTGGCCCGAGACAGTCGTCCCTTATCCGAATACCTGGCTGACGTGCCGGAAGGATATATTACCCCGGAGATACAGATTAGTTGCCCGGACAAACTCAAATCGGCCGTGGTCGCGGAGGTGCGGGATGCCCTGCGCCGGGATTATCAGATTAATGATATTGATGGGGTCAGGGTCGGCTTTGAACACGGGTGGGGTCTATTGCGGGCGTCCCAGACCATGCCCAAGGTGGTCATGCGCTTCGAGGCGGATACGGAGGAAGAACTCAATCGGATCAGATCGATATTCGAGTCCCAGGTCACCCAAGCCCTCCAGGCCAACATATAGCCCCTACCTCAATGTCATTGACTTAAGGTGCAAGGTCATCGGATTCTATTCTAATAAATGGTTAATTCCGATGAAGCCCTGAAAGGGCGCTCTAGGTTAGCCCAGGGCAACGCCCTGGGTAGGGGTGGCGACTATATAAAAACCATGTAATAGTCACATAAAACCGCCGGCAATCCCGTACTTCGCCGTAGCCGGACATTCCATTCAGAGGAAATGATTTTGGGGGCCGGCCGACCTCCTGACCATCCCGCTGACACGTAACATGCCGTATTTCCCAGGGCACTGCCCTGGGCTAACCTAGAGCGCCCCGTTGGGGCTTAATCGGAATGGTCTATTTTAAAAAAAATTAGCTCGTTTGTCCGCACCCTTAAGTCAATGACATTGGGATGCATCCTCCCCTTGATCAACTTCGACCACAGCCATGCCTACACGCGGCGGCTCATCGTCGCTCATTGCCAAATGGAGCATGGGAGCGGCCTCTCCAGCGAACCATACCACCTGAGCGAGGCTTAACTCAACCAGGGCACCATCTGGATCGACAGGGATTATCGCCGCCGGCTCGTGCACGAAAGCCAAAAAAATTCTGAGGGCTCTACCATGAACATCAAGGCCATTCTGTTCGATATCAACGGGACGCTCATCGATATCCGGACCGATGAGGGCAAGGAAGAAGTATACCGGGGCATCAGCCATTTCCTGACCTACCAGGGCATACAGGTCCACCGTTGGGAGGTACGCGACGAGTATTGCCAACTGAAGAACAAGCAGCGCAAAGCCGGCAGTGAGGCTTTCCCGGAGTTCGACGCAGTGGAATTGTGGCGGGAGTACCTGCGCCGCCGGCCCGAGGCCTGCCGGGCTCTGGATCCGGAAAAACTGAAATGGATGCCTTGGTTTCTGGCCGAAATGTACCGGGGTATTTCCCGCTGCCGTTTGCAGCTCTACCCCGAGGTGAAAAACGTGCTTGGAGAGCTGTCCCAGCGCTACAAGCTGGCCGCCCTGTCCGATGCTCAGAGCGCCTGGGCGTTGCCGGAAATGCGGGCAATGGGCCTTGCCGGCTATTTTCAGCCCATCATCGTTTCCGGAGATTACGGTTACAGAAAGCCCGACAGACGGATTTTCCAGGCTGCCCTCGATGGATTGGGTGCGTTGCCCGAAAACGTCCTTTTCGTGGGCAATGACATGTACCATGATATTTACGGCGCCAACCGGGCCGGCATGAAGACCGTGTTCTTTTCCTCCAACCAGGGCAGGAAAAAGGCCAACGGGGTAGAGCCGGATTACATCATCTATCAATTCGCCGAGGTACGGCAGGCCATAGCATTTTTTGAGGGTCAGAATTAGGGGAGCCGGGTCTGAAGGAAGCCTTTAGGGACCAACCCAAACTAACTTCCCAAAACCATACAACCAGCCTATACTAAGTCGATTTTGTTTCCTCGTACTGTTAAACAAACTACTTTTGATCTTTTTGGCTGTGAAGTAGGTCATATCTCATCTCCTTCCATAACTCAATATCTGGTGGCTATCACTACGATACCTTTGACCTCAGGAAAGATTTAGAGGCCACCGCAACCAACCAAAAAACAAAATGCGCAACCTGTTTAGATTGCGCATTGAATTTACTAATTGGTGCCGAAGGCGGGATTTGAACCCGCACGGGTTTGGCCCGCCACCCCCTCAAGATGGTGTGTCTACCATTTCCACCACTTCGGCACTTTGTTGGTATAACTATTGAATCAAACAGGGAGTCTGGTTGCTGAGGCTGCTCATCTGTCCCTGTCTTCAAGCTGTATGGTATAGTCCGCTATTGCTTCTTTGCGTCACCGGGCCCGGATGGTGCTGCGGCCGGGTTTTTAGCCGGGGCCATGGGAGAAGCCGGATTGGGAACCGCCCCTTTGGGCTCGGCCTTTTTCGCCGTCGCTTCCGCCGCACCCGACTTCATCGGCGCAGTGGAGGCTGCGCCCGGAGCCACGGGCACCTGAGCGCTATCAGCCTTAACCGGCAAGCCCGGCTCCGCTTTGCCCTTAGCGTCTTCTTTGGCGGGCGCAGATCCTTTGGCATCCTGGTATTTGCTCATGACAGAGGTAGCCGAGTGCTTGGTGGCTATCAGAGCCAGGCTCATGGAAGTGATCATGAAGATGATCGCCACCCAGGCGGTGACTTTTCCCAGGAAGGGAGTGGCGCCGCTGCTGCCAAACACTGTCTGGCTGGAGCCGCCGAAAGCCGCCCCTATTTCGGTGCCTTTACCGCTTTGCAAGAGGACGGTAAAAATGATGCCAAGGCATGCAATAACATGAATTATAGCTAAGAATACAGTCATCTAGTTTTGTGGTAACCTCGTATCTCGTATTTTGTTACCCCTGGGTGGGGCTGTGTCATGACCGTCGGCATTGGCTCCTAACCGGAGATATTATCTGGTTTCAAAGAGACAGGTTTGTTGAAGCGGCTCAACGATCAAAGTGGATAATACCGAGGAATGAATCCGCTTTGAGGCTGGCTCCACCAACCAGTGCTCCGTCTACGTCCGGGCAGGCCAACAAGTCGGCCGCGTTGTCTGGCTTAACCGAGCCACCATATAATATTCTTGTGTCGGATGCAAGCCTTTTTTCAAAAATTTTGCCTAAAAGATCTCGCAGGAAATAGTGTACTTCTTGGGCCTGGTCATTGGTCGCTGTCTTGCCTGTCCCAATGGCCCAGACCGGCTCATAGGCGATGATGATTTTGGCTGCCTCCGCGGTGGAAAACTCCTTGAGCCCGCCCTCTAATTGCCTGGCCAGCACCTCGAAGGTCCGGCCGGCTTCACGTTCTTCCAACGTCTCACCCAGGCAGAAGATTGGGATTAATCCGGCCGCCAGAGCCGCCTTAGTCTTCAAATTGACCAGCCCATCGGTATCACCAAAGTATTGCCGCCGCTCAGAATGGCCGATGATCACATGGGTGGCCCCAGTATCGCGGATCATCTGCCCGGACACCTCGCCGGTATAGGCGCCGGACGGCTCTTGGTGGAGGTTTTGGCCGGCCAGGAGAATATTCGATCCCTGGACTGCCCCGGCTGCGGCGGAAAGAGCCGTAAAGGGCGGCGCCACCAGGACGTCGGCGGCTTCGTTACCCTGCAATCCGGCTTTGATCCCGGTGATCAGGTCCAGGGTTTCTTTGATGGTCTTGTGCATCTTCCAGTTTCCGGCGATCAGAGGCTTTCTTCCGCTCATGTTTATTTCTCCTCCCCACATTTCTTTAATACGGCTACGCCGGGCAGTTCCCGCCCTTCCAGGAGCTCTAAGAATGCCCCACCGCCGGTGGAAATAAAGGATATCTTAGACGCTTCCCCGGCTTTATGGACGGCCATGTCCGTATCACCGCCGCCGACAATACTTAGGGCATGGGCATTGGCCACCTGGGAGACCATGGCCATGGTCCCGCGACTGAAGGCATCTGTCTCAAAAGCGCCCATGGGTCCATTCCAGACGATGGTTTTGGCGTCATACAAAGCCTCGCCAAAGACAGCCGTGCTGGCCGGGCCGATGTCTAAAATCATCCACCCGGCCGGGACCTCCTGGACCGTGGTAATTTTAATAACAGCCTGGGCGTCTAATTTTTCAGCGATCACGCAATCGACCGGAAGATAGAATTTGACTCCTTTGGCCGCGGCCTTGGCCATGATATTCTTGGCGGTTTCGACCAGATCGTCCTCAACCAAGGAAGTCCCGACGGAAATATTGTTGGCTTTTAAAAAGGTATTGGCCATGGCTCCGCCAACAATCATTTTATCTGCCTTTTCCAAGATGTTTTCTATGGCGTTAAGCTTGCCGGACACCTTCGCTCCGCCGACAATGGCCACCAACGGCCGGGCCGGGGCTTCCATGGCCTTGTGGAAGTAGGTTAGTTCTTCTTTGAGCAGGAACCCGGCCGCACATTCCTTCACAAAGTCGGTAATGGCGCAGACAGAGGCATTGGCCCGGTGAGATACGGCAAAGGCATCGTTAATGTAAACATCACATAACCTGGCCAGTTTTTGAGCAAACTCCGAGGAGTTCGGTTCTTCTTCAGGATGAAAACGGAGGTTCTCCAATAAGATAACTCCGCCCGGGGCCATCGCTGCGACCATGGATTCCACCTCCGCCCCGATGCAATCCGGGGCCAAGGGGATATTCCTTTGAAGCAGTTCCGACAGCCGCTTGGCCACTGGAGCCAGACTATATTTATCATCCCGTTTTCCCTTAGGCCGACCCAAGTGAGAAGCGAGAATGACCTTGGCTCCCTTGTCCATGGCATAGCGAATAGTCGGCAGAACGGACCGGATCCTGGTGTCGTCGGTGATGTTTCGTTTGTCATCTAAGGGGACGTTAAAGTCGGTTCGGATGAACGCCCTTTTTCCGGCAAAGTCCAGTTCGTCTATGTAACGCATTAGCTCAGCCTCTTTCCAACGTATTCAATCAGATCAGTCATCCGGCTGGAGTAGCCGAATTCATTGTCGTACCAGGCCAGCACCTTGACCATCCGATTTTCCATAACGGAGGTCAACGGGGCATCAAAGACGCAGGAGTAGGTGGTGGTGTTGAAGTCGGATGAAACCAGCGGGGCAGTATTATAATGAATTATGCCCTTTAAAGGCCCTTCAGCCGCGGTGCGCACTGCGTTGTTGACATCTTCAATGGTCACGTCTTTGGCCACTTCGATGACCAGATCGACTAGGGATACATTGGGAGTGGGCACACGGATGGACAAGCCGTCCAATTTGCCTTTCAACTCCGGGAGGACCAGGCCTACGGCCGTGGCTGCGCCGGTGGTCGTGGGGATCATGGCCATGCCGGCAGATCGGGCCCGACGCCAGTCGCTGTGGAGATTGTCCAGCAGGCGCTGGTCCATGGTGTAGGAATGGATAGTCGTCATCAGGCCTCTAATGATGCCGAAATTTTTATGAAGGACACTGGCCATGGGAGCCAGACAATTGGTGGTGCAGGAGGCATTGGAGATGACATGGTGTGCCTTGGGGTCATAGGTCCCCTCATTGACGCCGAGGACAAACGTACCGTCAACCTTCTTGGCCGGGGCGCTGATGATTACTTTTTTGGCGCCGGCGGTCAGGTGCTTGGCCGCTGCATCCCGGTCTTTGCATCGGCCGGTGGATTCCACCACCACGTCGACGCCAAGGTCTTTCCAAGGGAGAGTTGTGATGTCACCGGCGACTTTGAGGACTTTGATTTTTTTGTTGCCGACGCGAACGATATCACCTTCGACCGTCACATCCTCTTTGAGGGTCCCATGGACCGTATCGTACTTGAGTAGATGAGCCAACTGGGCCGGTTCACCCAAATCATTGGCGGCTAAGACGTCAATATCGGCGCCCTTATTTAAGATAGCCCGCATGACATTCCGTCCGATCCGTCCAAATCCGTTGATGCCTACTTTAATTCCCATAGTTGACTCTCCTTATCAGAAAGGTAAGTTGTTTTGATTGAATGATGCTCCCGGCGATAAATTACCGGACATCCGGGGGATCTAACCCCGACTACCGCCCTTGACATAACCATCTTGCCCATAAGGTTTTATGTATCGCCTTTAGCAAAAAAACTAAGGCAGTATAAGCAAAATGTGATTTTCTGTCAACAGTGGTTTTTCAACAGGCTTCTTCCGCCTGCTTCGGTTTTGGCTATTAAGCAGGAAAATGGGACTGCAAAATGACGATTCATCTCGGCATCGATATTGATATGCTGAATCTTATCACAAAGCAATTCATAAAACATGAAATCCCCGGGGCCGGGTCGATGTCGTGGGGCGTGCTCGCTGCGCGTCTCGGCAGGTCCTCAAATTGGGGTGGCGTTAAGTCCGCCTGATCAGGTTTACGGTCTGATGAATCCATGGCTAATTTAGATCAGCGCCAAACTTAGTCCATCATTATAAAAAAAATCGTTTTATTCGTCAATCTTTAAATCGCCGGGGGGGGCATAAAATGAACAACTATGCCAAATTTGGACTAATGGCTTGACACCCCGATCTTTGAACAAGAAAGACATAATCAGGCCCAGACCATCTTTATCTTGACGGTTTCCGGCCGGGCGTGGCATCATTGACGCCTAATCCGAATGATCGTCTTGAGATCATTAAATCAAGTAAGCCACCTCCGCTCAGCCGGAACTGCGGATGGAAAAGGATAACAACTTATGAAAACCATTGGGATAGTTATTCCCTGGTTTGGACGCGGTCTTACAGGCGGGGCCGAACAATTGGCCTGGCAAACGGCTTCTCGGTTGGCCGAACGGGGTCATCAGGTAGAAGCCTTGACGACGTGTTGCCGTGAGTTTTCATCAGATTGGGCCAAAAATCATTACCGGCCCGGAAATTATGAAGAAGGCAATATCATCGTTCGTCGTTTTCCGGTGGACCGTCGGGACCATGACCGCTTTAGCCGGGTCAATGCCCA
>JADFYA010000125.1 GCA_015233285.1 Deltaproteobacteria bacterium
TGATAACAGTTCTCCATTAAGCGGTGGTTGGAGCCTCGAAGTTCCGACGCGGTCCGCCCGACGCCCCACTGGAAATTCGGTGCGGACCTCAAACGGACCTCAAAAGCTTAATTCAACAGCATTGGGGTGCTGCCCTGGGCTAACCTAGAGCGCCCCGTTGGGGTTTATTCCGAATGGGCCATTTTTGAAAAATTAGCATGCCCGTCCGGCCTTAAAGCAACGGCATTAAGATGTAGCCGGAATGGTTATGATCGCTCACTGAAAATTCAGAAGGCGGCAGATTGTTCACATTGAAGGTGACAACGGACGGACTAGGTCAACAGCAGCAATGTCTGCCCCAGGCGTAGTGTAACCGGATGTTTAGAAGAGGGTATTTATGCTATGTAGCGGTTTTTGAATTCCCCGTCCCATGACGGATGGCCGTCGGGGATCGTTACGCAGGTGTTTATATCCATAATTATTTCGACTATATCATATCTATGGCTGAAGTCAATTGGAATCGCCTGGAGGGAAAGCCGGCCGCGCCATTTTTTCTTGCCACAAAAACCGCCGGATGTTATGCTGGCCCAGCTTAGCGGAGAAACTCATCAATCCTCGAATAAGGCCGCCGGCATTGAAAGAAACTCTCGTTAAAGTAAAACCGAAAAACATCCTGTACCTTTCTCCGGTGGGGAATAATCTGGATGACTTCCTGGCCGCGCTCAGAGGCAAGGAAGGAACGGAATTCCGAAACGCCCTGTTCAATCCCCTTGATTTGCTCAGTCCAATTTTGAACGGCCGGACCATTGAAAGAATCATCCGAGAGATGTTTAGCACCACCGGTCATACCAACGATTTCCGCCGGCTGAAAAAAAAGCTGTTCATCGGCGCCAGTGACCAGGATTCCCGGAGCCACATCCACTTCGGGGATACCAATCATGATCAAATCCCTATCTCCCAGGCGATTCAAGCCGCCATCGCCCTCCCCCCCTTTTGGGAAAGCGTCCAAATCGGGCAGCGCTTTTACGAGGACGGCCTGATCACCAGATCCACCAATGTCGGCAAAGCCATCAACGAAGACGCCAAACTGGTCCTGGTGTTGGAACCGTTTATCCCTTTTTATTCCAAGACACCCGGATTCAATCGGAGCAAAGGCGTCCTCTTCCAAGGGCTTCAGGCCATCAAAACCATCAATTTCACCCGGTTATTCCTAACCGGCCGAGAGTTGACCAGGCAATACCCAAATGTCAACATTCATGTCTTTTTCCCTCGTAATTCTATGAGATGACCCATGTCTAACAGCCTTTGGGACCCCCGGCGCTTCGAGTCTATCTTTCAGGGAGCCTACTTTTCCACCGCCTGGCGGTTAGAGAAAATGGAAGGCCGCATCACAGGAGCATTGGCCTCCCACGGCATAAATCTTGACCTGACCAAAGCCCGAGATCTGAAGGAACGCGTCGTCGGGGTCGTGCCGAAATCTTTTTTTGAACATCTTGAGGACCGTGACCGGCTCAGGCCAATGAGGTGACCATGTCCAAAGAAATCCTGCCCGAAAATCAGATAGAACCTTATCTATTGACGAAACTTCAGAAAGCCGCCTCCGCCCAGGGCCTGACCTATGCCCAGGTGGGCCAAAAATGTGGTAAAAAGTGGACCCGGGCCCTCGCCCGGACCATGAAACTTGTAGCCGAAGAGGCGGGTGTCCTGGCCATCAAAGATTTAATCTATACGCTTTGGGCCCGCGGCCTGATCTTTGTCGAGCCGCCCCACGGCCGACTCAAGGCGCCCAGGGTCTGGGATCTGGACTCGGGACGCAAGGCGTTTCCCCTGGTCTCCCCCCAGGCGGCCCCGAAATCAGATACCCGGTGTGAAGATCAAGATCTCCGAACCGCATATCAAAAATCCGCCGCGGAATTCTTCGGCTTCGTGCCCATTTACATCTTACGCCGCGAGCTTGGCTGGACTCGGGAAAAATTTGACCGGGCCCTGTTCGACCTGAATGAAAGGGATAACCCCGTCATTGATCTGCTGAGCGGTGATCCCCAAAACTATACCCCAGATCAAAAAGAAGACTCGCTCCGGAAAGGTAACGATCTCTATTTGCAGATCCTCTGGAGGGAGGAATGAAGTCTCAGGACACCGGGTTGCCTTTCAATCCCTTTGCCACCAATGCCATCGGAGATCCCCGGCGGGAAGTCCATCTCCCGGATGTCCGGGCCATTAATGAGAAGGTGTCTTCGCCCCTGGTCAACCTGCTGCATCAGATCGGCCGGACCCCGGTCATGGCCGCCCTGGTCTTGGGCGAAGCCGGATTTGGGAAGACCCATCTCATCAGGCGTCTCATCTCCGAAGAAGACCGGAACTTCGTCTTCGCCTATGTCCATCCGATGAAGGATCATCACCGGATGTATTCCACACTGCTGGCCGCGGTGACCAGGGCCCTGGCCGGTCCGGTGTCCGGTTATCCTGAGCCCGGCCCGACGCATTTTCACCTGATGGCCGCCCAGATCATCAAAGCCGCGTTCGATGATTACATCAAAGGCCGGCGCCCTGGAAAAGCAGTGACCAGGCTGCTCGCCGAAGCTGCCGGAAACCCCCTGATTCTGCTCAAACTGCCGGGCGTAACCGGTCAGTGGGCCGGACTGTTGGCTGAAACGGAAGAGTTTATCTCCCGCCGTCAGTTACTGGACAATAGAATTTCTCACCTGACCCTAAGATCTATTCTCTATTTAGTCGACAGGCCCAAGAGAGCCGCCGGCCGGATGTGGCTCAGCGGCGAGATTCCGGATGATGATCATTGCCGGATACTGGGCCTGACCATTCGCGATGGTGACCTGACCTCAGAAGCCCAGGAAGCCCGGGCCGGGGAGATACTCAAGACGATCGGCCGGTTACTCGCCTGGCATCAACCCTTGATTCTTTGCTTCGACCAATTGGAAAACCTGGATACGGAAAAGCTGGTCAAGGGATTCGGTCTCCTGATCAATGATCTGGTCAATCAAACCGAGAACATTCTGCCGGTCGGGTTTGTCCGGCCCGATACCTGGAACAACGTCTTCACGGCTTTGCTGGACCGGGCGCCGTTGGAGCGGTTAAAATCGAATGTGTACGTTCTGCAGGGATGCAACCCGGACCAGGCCCGGGACATTGTCCGCAGCCGTCTGGACTGGGCTTTTCAAGGCGCCCGGCCGGCCGGAGCCGATGATTTCTATCCCCTGGACCGCCAGGCTCTAGAAGAGGCCATTGGTCACCGGTCCCTCAGCCCCAGAGAAGTGATCACCATCGCCAACCGTCTGATGACCTCCAGCCGGCCGGTCATCCAGACACCGGCCTTTGAACCGGCCGACCCGTTGGAGGTGGTGCGAAGTTCATTCCGCGCCGAGAAGGAACAACTGCTGGCCGCCGGCTGGACGGACCCTCTGCCCAAAGAGCCGGTGGTGGCCGGACTAAAACTCTACTTTAGCCTGCAGGACGCCGGCGCCATTTATCTGGTGGAAGAACCGGCAGAAAGAGGACCGGTGGATCTACGGATTAAGTTCTCCGTTCCAGGACATCCAGGTGAGCAATACGCGGATTTCTTGGTCGAGACTGCGGCCAACTGGCGCCCTATCCAGGCGTCATTCAAGATGTTGACCAACCGTCTCCAGCAAGGAATCACTGATCACGCCTTTTTTATTCGCGATGCCCGCCATCCCATCCCTCCCAAACCCGGAACCATGCCCAAGACAGTGGAAGCCCTGAAGGTTTATAAGAATCTCGGAGGGCACACCGTCTATCTGGAACCCGAAGCGCCAGCCGAACTCATGGCCCTGGTCTACACCGCCGATAAGATTGGATCGCAAGACCTGACCTGCCCTACCGGCCCGGCCGGCCGGAGAGAGCCGTTGGACCAGGCGGTTCTAAACAGATTTATCAAGGAACATTTCCGCTGCCGGTTTCTGGTGGAATTGGAGAATTACTTGCGGCCGGAAAATCATGTTATAGACGAGGACCCGAAGCTATGAGTGTAAAAAATATACCCACATTACCCGCCTGAGGCACTTAACTGTAAAATATTTATGCACCCCTGGGGTTTGAGCCACAGATTGCGCCGATTTGCGCAGATTAAAACATAGTGAAACGATTGAATCCAGGCATCTGTCGGCCAAGGTTCAGCAAATGACCGCATACATCTGTGGGTCTCTTCCATCTGCGTTCATCTGCGTAATCTGCGGATTCATCTCTGTCTTTCAATTAATGAGACTCGTCGAAGTCAGGTTACGCTATTTCAACCAGTTCCAAAAATATTCAGCCGACGTTCCTTATCCGGCTTAACCTGGCATGTTTCTGGCATGTCCTAAACTGGTAACCCTATCTTATTCACTTTTTGCCCTGAGATACCCCGGAAGCCGATATAATGATTCTGAAACGATCAGGAAAGTTGTTTATCCCCGCTCTGTCGATTATGGTCGCGGTAGCCATTTTATTGCTCTTGCTGATCGTTTTTTCTATCGGCCGCCTGCACCAAGACGAATCTCTGATGGAAGAAGCCCTGTCACGGGAAGGATTGGCCATAATCAAGAGCGTCGAATCCGGAACCAGAATCGGAATGCGTTACGCCCCGTGGTACCAGGAAATGGTCGGCCGATTGATCACCTCCACCGCCTATGAGCTTGATCTGGCCTTTATCGGGATTTACAATTCCAGAGGGCAGATTTTTGCGTCCAGCGACGATCAAAACCGGAAGATTCGCCTCCCTCCACAAATCAGTCGGAGGGAGCTCTTTAACTCAGTCCTGCCGGTCAGATTCTTTACTGAAGATGGCTCCGTTTTTGTAGTGGGCAAGCCCTTTCGGCCCGTTATAAGCCGCGAAGTAATAGGCAAAATGCCCGGTATGCCCGGTTGCCAACCCGGATATGAAGCCGGACCGCGAACAGTCCCTTGGTGTGTTATGGAACCGAACAGGATGCCTCCAGGAGTTGGTCCCCCACCGGGTGAACCGGCCCTGATGACTGATCTGGTTATCCTGATCGGGCTTAAGACCGAGGCCCTCCGTCAAGCCCAAAATCGTGACCGGAACCATGTCCTGTACATGGCCCTGCTGCTGGCCGTGGTGGGTTCGGCCGCTTTCTTCTTTCTATTTGTCATCCAGAACTACTATCTTGTTGAAAAAACGCTCAAGAATATGACTACTTACACTACTAATGTGGTTAAAAATATGCCGACCGGGTTGGTCGCACTGGATGATAAAGGTCAGGTGGTCACCATTAACGAAGCCGCGGCCGCCATGTTTCGTTTGTCTGGAGAGCAACGCCACGTATCTTTGAATGAATTATTAGGGTCAAGGTTCGGAGAACTGGTGGCGGAAACAAAAGGCCGGGGGCGGGTGCTGGAAAAAGAGCTTATTTGCCGTGACGCTGACGGGTTGGCCGTTCCGGCCGCGGTAAGCGCCGCCAGATTGGCCGATGCGGCTGGATCCGATCTGGGGACCATCTGGTTGTTTCGCGATCTGCGGCAGGTTAGGGAATTGGAGAACAAGGTTCGACGATCTGAACGATTAGCCGCGGTGGGCCGGTTGGCTGCAGGGGTGGCTCATGAAATCAGAAACCCTTTAAGCTCCATCAAGGGATTCGCCCAATTGTTTAAGAAGGACTTCCCCAACGGCACCCCTAAGGGCGAATATCTGGATATCATGATTAAAGAAATAGACCGGTTAAATCGAACCATCTCCGATCTGCTGACTTATGCCAAACCCAAGCCGCCGAACTTGAAGAATGGCGATCTAAACTCCCTGGTGGAGAAGACCCTGGTTTTATGGACGCCTGACCCAGGGATAAAGGTCGTTACCGAGCTATCTCAGGACATTCTGCCTTGCGCCTTTGATGAAGACCAGTTAACCCAGGTCCTGTTGAACCTGCTCCTGAATGCCAATCAGGCTGTCGTGGGAGGGGGACGGATCACCGTGGCTACTTCTGCCGGCCCCGAGCCGGGACTGGTGTCCATGACGGTTGATGACACCGGGCCGGGGGTGAACCCGGAATTCCTGGATCGGCTTTTTGACCCGTTTTTCACGACCAGGGAAAAAGGCACCGGGCTGGGCCTGGCCATTGTCCATAGTATTGTGGAGGCCCATGGCGGGACGGTCAGGGTCCACAATCATCCATCCGGGGGAGCGGTCTTCACCATTACGTTGCCTGAGGCGGCCATAGAGGCGGAAGCACCCGTCAATGACCAGGTCGTGAATTTCTGATGCCGCGGGCTGAGTTCGACGAGTTACATCATTCGGTGAGGTGTGGACGGAGATGGGGCGGTGGATTACCGCTTCAGACGTTTATAGACATCCTTCCTTCGGCCGATTTTGACCACCAATATCGTCAGAATATCATTCTTAATTTGATAGATAATCCGGTAGTCGCCGACACGTATTCGATAGAAGTGGTCTGGCCCGGCAAGTTTCTTGACGCCCGGTGGCAGTGGATTTTCTGGTAAACTGTCGATATGAGGTTTAAGGCGGTTTTGGACCACGGCAGACAGTTTTGCTAATTGGCGGGCAGCAGATGCTGTGAATTCGACATGATAACTCATGGATTACAGGCCCAGTTGGTTCTTGAGTTCTTCCCAAGATACGCGCCCAGGTTCCGATAGTGCTTTCTTAGCGTCCTCAACGTCCAAATAATCTTCAATAGCTTCGAGCAGACGAATGTCATCAACAGGTACGATGGCCGCAATTTCTTTGCCACGACGAGTGACCATCAATCTCTTCTTGCCGAAAGCGGCTTGATTGCAGATTTCTGAAAACCTGGCCCTGGCTTCCTTGGCAGTTAGGGTATTCATAAGTCCTCCTATTGTACATAGTGTACACCAAGAGACTCGGAAAGTCAATCTCTATTAGCCCGTCCTGCAGACGCATCCAGTCCTCGTCAAAATCGGAGGGCCCGGAGCACGTCTTCCCGCTCCAGATAGGGATAGTCCATCAATACTTCTTCAATGGAATGACCTGCCCCGATTTGTCCCACGATCATGCCCACAGTAACCCGCATCCCGCGAATACAAGCTTTGCCGCCCATGACATCAGGTTGTTGGGTGATCCGATCCAACGTCACCATGGCTGTCCTCCACAATAAATGAGGTGTGAGCTTGACGAAACAGCAGACCGAGTTAAGCCGTTTCGTAACTGAGCATCAGCCCATTACTCGATCCTGAACCCGTTGTTAAACCGGAAAATCTACCTTGATCTTAAAGAGTCTCTTGGCCGGGAGGTTGCAAATTTGGGTGACTCCGGTTTTCTGCTTCTCTCCTTTTGCCAGGGGCAATTGAGGGAACCGATTTCGCCAAAACTCATTAACTTGGTTTTCTGGCCGGATGTGAGCAAGAAGATAATAGATGCGAGAAAATCACTTCGATAGAATTTTCTGGATTAAGGCTTGGTAAGTAACTAAATCTAACCGCTTTTTATCAAAAATTTCCTGCATCTTATTAAGGGCCTCTTTTTTCGCGATAATTCCCATTTTCCACGCCTTATAAACAACACCCCCAATACCCGCCGTATCGGGGCCAACTTTCAGTCGTCTAAGATGGGTTTTACCTCCACCCTGTGTGCGGCCAAAGTCCCGGAAGAGGCCATGGACCAGTTCGTGACCGTCGTAAACGCCTATCCTGGAGTTACGCACAACTATCGCCGGGACCATCAGTACAATGTCTGGTTTACCTTTATCGCCGAAAGCATGGACCTGATCGACCAGTACTTGGAAGAGATCAGGCAGAAAACCGGGGTCACCCAGATTTGCAACCTCCCGGCCAAGAAACTCTTTAAGATCAAGGTAGATTTTCCGGTCTAACAACGGTTTCGGGATCGAGTAATGGGCTGATGCTCAGTTATGAAACGGCTTAACTCGGTCTGCTGTTTCGTCAATCTCACACCTCATTTATTGTGGAGGACAGCCATGGTGACGTTGGATCGTATCACCCAACAACCTGATGTCATGGGCGGCAAAGCTTGTATTCGTGGAATGAGGGTTACTGTGGGCATGATCGTGGGACAAATCGGGGCAGGTCATTCCATTGAAGAAGTATTGGTGGACTATCCTTATCTGGAGCGGGAAGACGTGCTCCAGGCCCTCCGCTATGCCGCGTGGCGCGTCGAAGAACGCGAAATAATGTTGGCCAATAATCCATAAACCCCAGCTCCGGACGCACCTCACCAAATGATGTAACTCGTCGAACTCAGTCCATGGTTATCAGAAGTTCACGGCCTGGCCGCTGATGGGGGCTTCCGCCTCTATGGCCGCCTCAGGCAACGTAATGGTGAAGACCGCTCCTCCGGATGGATGATTGTGGACCTTGACCGTCCCGCCATGGGCCTCCACAATACTATGGACAATGGCCAGGCCCAGCCCGGTGCCTTTTTCCCTGGTGGTGAAAAAGGGGTCAAAAAGACGATCCAGGAATTCCGGATTCACCCCCGGCCCGGTGTCTATGACCGTCATGGACACCAGTCTCGGCTCGGGACCGGCCGAAGTAGCCACGGTGATCCGGCCCCCTCCCTCGACCGCCTGATTGGCATTCAGGAGCAGGTTCAACAGGACCTGAGTTAATTGGTCTTCATCAATGGCGCAATGCAGAATGTCATGAGATAGCTCGGTAACGACCTGTATCCCTGGGTCAGGCTTCCATAAAACCAGGGTCTTCTCCACCAGGGAGTTAAGATCGCCATGCTTCAAGTTCGGCGGCTTGGGTTTGGCATAAGTCAGCAGATCGGAGATAGTTCGATTTAACCGGTCTATTTCTTTAATCATGATATCCAGATACTCGCCCTTGGGGGTGCCGTTGGGGAAATCCTTCTTAAACAGTTGGGCGAATCCCTTGATGGAACTTAAAGGGTTTCTGATTTCATGAGCCACCCCCGCAGCCAATCGGCCCACCGCGGCTAA
>JADFYA010000126.1:0-3197 GCA_015233285.1 Deltaproteobacteria bacterium
TTGAAAAATACGGCTTGAGGTATGGCAATTTGCCCGGGCGTCGCGTCTAGTACCAAAAAGGTCTCATGCGGAGCGCCGGGGATTCGTCCGGCGATGGTCCGATGGATCTTCTTAAGCTCCTCCATTAAATTGACTTTGGTATGCAACCGGCCGGCCGTGTCGATAATAACCAGGTCAACGTCTCGCTTCCGGGCCGCCTCAAGGGCATCAAAAACCACAGCCGAAGGGTCGGATCCCGGTTTTTGCTTTACCACTTCAGCATCCACCCGCGCACCCCAGATATCGAGTTGCTCGATGGCCGCGGCCCGAAAAGTATCTCCCGCAACCAGCATCACCTTCCGGCCAATCAAAGTGAATCGAGAGGCCAGCTTGCCGATGGTGGTGGTTTTGCCCACCCCGTTCACTCCAACGACCATGATCACGGTAGGTTTTTGGGTTAACTCCAGCGGTTTGGTCTGAGTTTGAAGAAACGCGACCATCGTTTCCCGCAGGTGTTTTTTCAACTCATCTGAATCCTTGACCTCTTTTCTGGTCACTTTCCGCTGCAGGCTCTCGATAATCTCGTGAGTAGTATTCACCCCGACGTCGGAAACGATCATTATCTCTTCTAAGTTTTCGATCAAATCGTCATCTATGGGCGCGCCCCCGGACAACAACCGGTCAACCCGGGCGGCAAAACCTTGTCGCGTCTTAGCCAATCGGGTTTTGAGCCGACCGAAGAACCCTGCTTTATCCTGTGGCTCCAGATCTTCATCGAAATCTTCCGCAAGGTCTTGGACGGAGCCCGGACCTTCTTCCGGCGGATCTGCTGGCCTGGCCGTCTGACCGTCCCGGCCGGTTATGTCATCCGATTCCGAGTCCGCGGGAGGCTCCGCCACTGGTAGATCGCCCGATTCTTCATCCGGAACCTCATCGATTCCAGGTTCTAGAGCGCTTTCACTCGTCTTATCTTTTCTGAACTTAAACCATTTGACCATATTTCTTTCCTTCAGAAAGCAGCCTTGTTTTATACTTTGTCACCTTCGCTCTCGAAGGTTTCTACCCAGACTGAGCTCATTCGGTACGCTCGCCGCTAACATAATCTTTCAATTTTGAAATATCAAGAAGATTCTGGTCTTGGTTCGGCCAAATGCAGCCTCCCTGAGCGACGGCGCCGGGCCGGGTTCGCCTTCTGTCATGCCTGTCGATTCTGCCCGGCTTTATTCAACTCCGCCTTCCCGGACCAGGAAGTATGTCGAATCCGGCTCCATTGCCCGGATGATGATTAACGACTAAAATCAGGCCAAAATTTCTTTGACATGTAGCCACAATTCATATATACACGAACTTCGTACCTGTAAACGATCAACTTCCAGCGCTCAGCAAAGACAATAAGAACCGTTTGTGACTCTATTGATGCAACAGGCTGTGAAGACGGTATCAGCAACCTATTGTTCTAATGGCTCTTAACCGAAACATGAGCGCTAAGGTTGAGCTGCCTACTCGTATTTTTTCTATTCCATTACCGGCTGTCGCTTGCTGACGATAAGGATGCGGAGTGTAAATGAAATATGAAGCCATGTTGCGCTCTTTAAAGGGCGATGTTGAGCAAATAGACCGACATATCAGAGGGAACCTGAGTTCCCGGGTGCCCCTAATCAATGAAGTGGGTAATTACATCATCCTGGCTGGAGGAAAAAGATTACGTTCCCTTCTGTTCGTCCTCTCCGCCCGTCTCTGTGGCTACTTAGGTCAGTTGAGTCACTATTATTCTACAATTTTTGAGTACCTCCATTCCGCCACCCTCCTGCACGACGACGTAGTCGACGGGGCTGACCTCCGAAGAGGAAAGGCTGCGGCCAACATCGAATATGGGAACCAGGCCGCGGTGCTCGTTGGAGATTTCCTACTGTCCAAGTCATTTTCGCAGGCGGTGGAAATCGGTGACATTCGGATGCTTGAAGTCCTATCCAACACCACCACAACGATGGCCGAAGGGGAGGTCTTAGAGCTTGTTCACATCCTGAACCTGGAAATCACTCAGGAAGAGTACCTTCAGGTAATCATCAGTAAAACCGCCATTCTCTTTTCCGCGGCCTGTCACATGGGAGCCATCTTCGGTCGGGCGGATAATCCCAGGCAGCAAGCACTCAAGAGTTATGGACTTAACCTGGGCATCGCCTTCCAGGTCATAGACGACAATCTTGACTATACGTCCAATGTGGCAGAATTCGGCAAACCGGTTGGAAATGACTTAAAAGAAGGGAAAATAACCCTCCCCCTGATTATTGCCATGAAAGATGGAACGGCCGAGGATCAGACAGAGTTGGCTTCCCTGATCAAGAAACCTGATTTGACTGAAGCCGAGTTCACCCGCATCCGGAACCTGGTCAACAAAACCGACGCACTGCCCAAAGCTCATCAAATTGCCTGCTCTTACATCGAAAAAGCCAAATCCGACCTGGATATTTTTCCCGATTCCCCGGAAAAAACTCTTTTTAAGGATATGGCCTCGTATGTGGTTGACCGGAAAAAATAGATCGCCTTTAACCTGAATTCCATGGGTACGCTAAGCGATTAGCCTCAAGGGTCATAATTCTATCCGCAGATTGCGCCGATTTGCGCAGATTAAAAAGACGATTGATCGCAAAGGGCTTTTGGGTCTCTTCCATCTGCGTTCATCATCAAGCCTATCCAGGACAATCCTAAGTGGATGATCAACATCTGGAAAAAATATCGATTAGACTGAAGGCTCGAACCATCGCCGCGGTCCTCCACCTGCCGGCTCAGCCGCCGCCCTGGTCCCTGGTCGTAATCTCGCACGGACTTTTCAGCTCCAAAGACAGCCCCAAGTTAACGGAATTGGCCCGGTCATCGGCTCTGGCCGGTTGGGCCGCCATACGATATGATCACATGGGTTGTAACGAGAGTACCGGCCACCTCAGAGAGACCACCTTTGAGAGTAGAATGGAAGATTTGAGCGTTGTAATCGGCTCTGCGGGCGAGGATGGACGGATTAGCGGCGGGCCGGCCCTGGTGGGCAGCTCCATGGGAGGGACAATTTCGTTGGCCTACTCCGGAACAGCAGGAGGGATCAGCACCGTAGTCACCTGGGCAACCCCATTTACCTTCAAGAGTTTGCGGTCAGGCGCTCCGGGTCTCGACCATCCGGGCATGGCCGACTCCTTCTACGCGAGTTTAAATCAGGTTGATTTGAC